>JAGWIH010000334.1 GCA_028866355.1 Alphaproteobacteria bacterium | reverse complement strand
CATCTGCGCCTTGTCGCGCACGCGGCTTTTGTCGAGCTTGGCGTTGAACGTCGCTGGCGGGAATTTCGGCACATCGGCGGTGACCGCACGGCCTTCGGCCAGCCACTTGGGCAAGCCGCCGTTGAGGACGGCAACGTCCTTGTGGCCGAAGACGCGCAACGTCCACCAGACGCGCGGCGCCGAGGTCAAGCCGAACGCATCGTAGACGACGATCTTGTTGTCGCTGCCGATGCCGAGCTTGCGCATCGCCGCCGCAAAATTCTTTTCGTCGGGCAACATGTGGGGCAGGGGATTGGCGGTGTCGCGGATTTCCTCGATATCGAAGAACACCGCGCCGGGAATGTGCTGGCTGGCGTAAAGCTTGGGCCCGCTCGGATGGACGTTGGGCAGGGTGAAACTGCCGTCGACGATGCGGAGTTTGCCGTCGTTCAGATGCGCCGCGAGCCATGCGGTCTCGACCAGCGCTTCGGGATGGCCGTAAGCGGCGGCCACCTTATACCTCGGGAATCCAGCTCGGCAGCGGCAGGTTCTTTTCGCGCAGGAACTTGGGATTGAACAGTTTCGACTGATAGCGCGTGCCGTAGTCGGCCAGGATGGTGACGATGGTGTGGCCGGGCCCGAGTTCCTTCGCCACCTTGATGGCGCCGACGATATTGATGCCGGTCGAGCCGCCGAGGATCAGTCCTTCGTCGGTGACCAGATCGAACAGCACCGGCAGCATCTCCTCGTCGGTGACCTGGAACCAGCCGTCGAGCGGCGCGCCTTCGAGGTTCTTGGTGATGCGGCTTTGACCGATGCCTTCGGTGATCGAGTTGCCTTCGGCCTTGAGCTCGTGCTTCGCGTACCAGGAATAGATCGCCGAACCCATCGGATCGGCGAGATAGATCTTCACCTTGCGATTGAATTCCTTGAGCGCGATGCCGACGCCGGCGAGCGTGCCGCCGGTGCCGACCGAGCAGACGAAGGCATCGCACTTGCCCTGGGTCTGTTCCCAGATTTCCGGTCCGGTCGTCTCGATATGCGCGCGCCGATTGGCGACATTGTCGAACTGATTCGCCCAGATCGCGCCACGCGGCGATTGCGCCGCGACCTCTTTCGCCAGCGTCTCGGAATAGCGGACATAGTTCATCGGATTGGTATAGGGCACCGCCGGCACCAGCCGCAGGTCCGCACCGCACAGCTGCAGCATGTCCTTCTTTTCCTGGCTCTGCGTCTCGGGCATGACGATGACGCTCTTATAACCAAGCGCGTTGCCGACGAGCGCAAGGCCGATGCCGGTGTTGCCGGCCGTGCCTTCGACGATGGTGCCGCCGGGCTTCAACAGGCCGCGGGTCTCGGCGTCCTTGACGATATAAAGCGCCGCACGGTCCTTCACCGAGCCGCCGGGATTGAGAAACTCCGCCTTGCCCAGGATTTCGCAGCCGGTCATCTCCGACGCCTTGCGCAGGCGGATCATCGGCGTATTGCCGATGGTTTCGATGAAGCCGTTGCGGATGGCGGGACTGAGCATGGGGAGAGGCCGGGGTCTATGGAAGCGGTGACTATAGTGACTCGCCTCTTGCAATCAACCCCGGCTCCTCGCATTCTAGGGCCGTGTTTGCGCGGTCGGCGGGCATCATAGCCTCGGCGATCGCGGTGGTGTTGTTGGTGGGATGTGCCAGCAATCCGCCGACGCCCACCTACGGTCCGTTTACGTCGTGGAATGGCGCGGGCGCGCCGATCGATCAGAACGGAATTCCGATCATCGGAACGCCCTGGCGGCCGTAAGCAATTCGGGGGGATGGTCTTTAGCGTCGGTGCCTAGAAACTTCCGTCGGGGGGAGGGTAGAGCATTATGTGGCACTGGATCCTCGATCACGCTAACGCCTTCAACGCCATCGGCCTCGCCTGGGTTATCCCGGTGTTGGTCGTGCTCTTGGCCGCGCGCGTCTTCCGCCCGGGCCACTATCGCCGCACCGCGGAACTTGTTCCGGTGCGCGCCGAAGAACAGCGCGACGAAACGAATAAACCGCGCTCGGCGGCTTAACCCGGTTCCTTCAAATCAGCGGCGCGGCCAGCGTCGGCGCAAGCGCGCCCGGTTGGCTGCGAGCCAATAGAGCGCGAGCAGCGTCGGGCCGTTCTGGATGCGGCCGGTGGAAGCCAACCGCATCGCTGCGCGGAAGCTTTTCACCGTCACCCTTATATCCTCGTGTTCGTCGGGCAGACCATGCAGGCCGCCGACGCCGCGCGTATCGACGCGCGCGCAGAACAGATGGAAGGTCTCGGTCGAGCCGCCCGGTGTCGTCATGTAGCGCTGTGCCCGGAAGGGCGCTTCGGTCAGCTTGATGCCGGCTTCTTCGTAGGCTTCGCGCACCGCAACGGCGCGCGGACTTTCGCGCCGGCGATCGATGATGCCGGC
>JAGWIH010000333.1 GCA_028866355.1 Alphaproteobacteria bacterium | reverse complement strand
CAGCGTGGTGCAGTGGCTTCGCACCCTTATCGACATAAGAACCAGCGATAAATCTCTCCCAATCCTTACGACGTTGCTCAATGATGTTGATGCTGCCCGTGCCGAGCGGAACACCATCGTTCACGGTGCTTGGCGATCTAATCCCGCGACGGGAGCCGCAATCTGCCAAACATTCAAATGGGAGCGATCCGAAATTTTTAAGGACGAAGTGTATTCCACGGCAGACATTGATGACCTGATAGCCGACTTGCAGCAGCTTCAAGCCCGCTTGCTTGACGTAGGAATAAGCCTTGGATACCTGACGCCCAAAGCGTGATGCAGCGCGCGCCAAAATCGCGGCGGCGCGTTTGCCGGTTCGATTTAGTGCCCCTGAACGCATTCCATACCATTGACTCTAAAAGATAAAACACAATCCATCATTGACTGACTCGGATTTTGTGTTTAGTATCAACGACTTACACTTAGCGTTCAGTCAACGATATAAGTGCCCGTTTTGTTCTTAGATCGACGCAAGCTAAGACACTGAAATTCTATGAGGTTTCATAATCCGACGTCGGCGGCACGGCCTACGCCACCGGTTCGGTGAGCACTTCCTTGACCTTGCCGGCGAGCTGCTTCAGCGAAAACGGCTTCGGCAGGAAATGAATCTCGCGCTCGTCGCCGAGCCGCTTGCGGAACGAATCCTCGGTGTAGCCCGAGATGAAGATCACTTTCAGGTCGGGATGGCGCTGGCGCAGCCGCGTCACCAGACCCGGCCCGTCCATCTTCGGCATCACGACGTCGGTGACGACGAGATCGATCTTTTCGCCGCGCGCCATGATCTCGAGCGCGGCCTCGCCGCTTTTGGCTTCGAGCACCTTGTAACCGCTGTTGGCGAGCGCGCGCGCCGAGAACATCCTGACGGGATCCTCGTCTTCGACGAGCAACACCGTGCCGGCGCCGTGCACGTCGCGCGGCTCCGCCGCCTCATGCCGCGGCAACGGCGCCGCGACGCCATCGTGGCGCGGCAGGAAGATCGAAAACGTCGCACCGCGATCGAGATCGCTGTCGACGAAGACGAAGCCGCCGGTTTGCTTGACGATGCCGTAGACCGTCGACAGGCCGAGGCCGGTGCCCGAGCCGAGCTCCTTGGTCGAGAAGAACGGCTCGAAGATGCGGTTCTGGATCTCCCTGGGAATGCCGTGGCCGGTATCTTTGACCTCGATCAAGACGTAATCGCCGCGCGGCATGACCTCGTGACCGCGGCGCGTCTCGCTGTCGCTGGCGACGTTCGCCGTGCGGATCGACAACGTGCCGCCCTGGGGCATCGCGTCGCGCGCGTTGACCACGAGATTGATGATCACCTGTTCGAGCTGCCCCTGGTCGACCTTGACCAGCCACAGCTTCGGATCGTGCGCGACCTTGAGCTCGATGTTCTCGCCAATCAACCGGCGCAGCAGGTTCGAAAGCTCGGCCAGCGTGTACTTGATCGCGAGCACGCGCGGCTGCAGCGCCTGCTGGCGCGAGAACGCGAGCAGCTGGCGCACGAGATTGGCGGCGCGGTTGGCGTTCTGCTTGATCTGCATGATGTCGCTGTACGTCGTGTCGTTCGGCCGGAAGCGCACCAGCAGCAGATCGCAGAAGCCGATCATCGCCGTCAGCAGGTTGTTGAAGTCGTGCGCGACGCCGCCGGCGAGCTGGCCGACCGCCTGCATCTTTTGCGACTGCGCGAATTGCGCCTGCAGGCTCTTCTGCTCGGTCTGATCGATGAAGTGCAGGATGAAGCCGCCGCCGGCGGTGTCGGCGGCGTCGTCGCCGAGGCGGCTGATGAAAATCTGCGCCGATTTGTTGCCGGCGACCGCGAGCCTCACTTCCACGGGCCCCGGCGCGACGCGGCCCTCGCTCGCCGCGCGCAACTGACTGAAGGCAGCGTCCTGGTCTTCCGGCCGGAGGAATTCGAGCAGCGGCCGGCCGATGACGCCGACCGGCTCGAGCCCGACCAGCGAACACAACGCGTCGTTGGCTTCGGCGATGCGGCCGTCGCCGTCCATCAGCGCGATGCCCACCGGCGCATTGGCAAAGAACCGGCGGAAGCGCTGGCGCGACACGCGCAATTGCTCTTCCCATTGGCGCTCGGGCGTCAAATCGCGCACCACCGAACGGGTGCGCAGCGTGTCGCCGGTGCGCACGACGCTTTGGCTGATCAGCGCGTGGATGCGGTGACCGTCGGCGCTCTTGAGCACGACTTCGCCGCGCGTCTCGCCGCCGTCGAACGGCGCGTAGGCCGGCACGCCCGCCGGCGGCCGCTCATCCAGGAAATCCCCGAGCTTGTCGCCGCTGTCGACCAGCTCCTGGGCGCCGCGGCCGAGCCACTGCGCCAGCGCCTCGTTGACGAACAGGAACCGGCCGACCTGATCGACCGA
>JAGWIH010000332.1 GCA_028866355.1 Alphaproteobacteria bacterium | reverse complement strand
GAAAGCCGAACTCGATCATCGCCTGATCGACATCACGCGGCAGCGCGCCGTCGCGCAGCAGCCGCTCGGCTTCGCGCGAGCGTTCGAACAGCATGCGATTGCCGACGAAGCCCGGCGCCGTGCCGACGATCACCGGCAGCTTGCGCAGCTTGCGCACCAGCGCCACTGACGCGGCGAGCACGGCGGGCGCCGTGGCGCTGGCGCGCACGACCTCAACCAGCCGCATGACATGCGCGGGACTGAAGAAGTGCAGGCCGAGCACATCGGCCGGCCGCTTGGTCGACGCGGCGATGACGTCGATGTCCTGGTACGAGGTGTTGCTGGCAAGGATCGCGCCCGGCTTCACGATGGCGTCGAGCTTGCCGAAGATGCTTTGCTTGAGCGCCAGATCCTCGAACACCGCCTCGATAACGATGTCGGCCGTGGCGGCGTCGGCCAGCCGCAGCGAAGGCTTGATCATCGCCAGGCGCTTGTCGAGTTCGGCCGCCGACAGATTGCGCCGGCGTGCGCTGGCTTCGAAATTTTTGCGTAGCGTGCCGAGGCCGCGTTCGAGCGCAATCCGATCGCTGTCGATCAGCGTCACCGGAATGCCGGCGTCGGCGAAGCACAAAGCGATGCCGCCGCCCATCGTGCCGGCGCCGATCACCGCCGCCTGGCCGATGTCGCGTTTCGGCAGGTCGGCCGGCAAATCGGGAATCTTCGCGGCTTCGCGTTCGGCGAAGAAGACGTGCCGCAGCGTGCCGAATTGCGGACCGCGCAGCAGTTCGGTGAAGAGCGTCTGTTCGCGCTTGAGGCCGTCGTCGAAGCGCATCATCGCCGCCGCCACCGCGTCCACCGCTTTGAGCGGCGCTTCGAAGCCGCGATGCCGGTGTGCGATGTCGCTGCGCGCCCGGTTGAACATCTCCGCCGGCACCGGCGCCACGGCGCGATCGCGCAGCCGCTTCGGCGGCCGTTTCTCGGCGACGATGCGTCGCGCCAGCGCCACGGCGGTGGTGCGCAGATCGTCGTGCGTCGCCAGCGCGTCGACCAAGCCGACGTCGAGCGCCGCGTGCGCGCCGATCGGCTCGCCGCTGACGATCATGTCGAGCGCCGCTTTGGCGCCGATGGCGCGCGGCAGGCGTTGCGTGCCGCCGCCGCCCGGAATGATGCCGAGCTTGACCTCGGGCAGGCCTAGGCGGGCGTCGGGTGCAGCGACTCGCCAATGACACGCGAGGGCAAGCTCGAGCCCACCGCCCAGTGCCGTGCCGTGGATCGCCGCTACCACCGGCTTGGTGCAGGCGTCGAGCTGCGTCGTAAGGTCGACGGTCAGCGGCGGCGAACGCGGCTTGCCGAGTTCGTTAATGTCGGCGCCGGCGACAAAGGTGCGGCCCGCGCAAACAATGACCGCCGCCTTGATCGCCGCGTCGGCCATCGCCTCTTCGAGGCGGGATGCCAGCGCCGCGCGCACCGCATGGCTCAGCGCGTTGAACGGCGGATTGTCGATCTCGATGACGGCGATTTCGCCCGCCCGTTCGAGCCTTACGTCCGCCATCCCGCGTCCCCGGCCAGCCCCCGAAAGCGACCTTTGGGCGGCTGTGAGCGGCCTGTCAAGCCGCCCGACTCGGGCGCCGGTCAGCCCTGCGCCGGCCGCCATTTCGACCCCGGAGCGCCTTTGCTATATCGATTTCCATGGCCGCCGACCCGCCCACGGACGACAAGAACTGCCTGCACAAGCTCACGCGCGAGTCCGTGCTGAGCGGCGAAATGCGTCGGCTGCTCGAACAGCTCGATCCGTCGGTGCGCGTCGTTCCCGACGCCGAACATTGCGCCTCGGTCGCCGCCATTCTGGCATCCCGTCCCGACGGCGGCGGCGACGTCTGGCTGTTCGCTTACGGCTCGCTGATCTGGAATCCGATGATCCATTTCGTCGACAAGCGGATCGCGACGATTCACGGCTATCACCGCCGCTTCTGCCTGTGGACGCATCTCGGACGCGGCAGCGCCGAAGCGCCCGGCCTGATCCTCGGTCTCGACCGCGGCGGCGCCTGCCGCGGCCTCGCCTATCGCGTCGCCGCGGCGCAGGCCCAGGACGAGCTCGAATTGCTGTGGCGGCGCGAGATGGTCACCGGCTCCTATTGTCCGCGCTGGGTGCGGATGGTCACGCGCGAGGGCGGCCGCGGCTGGGCCATCGCCTTCATCATCAACCGCCGGCATCCGCGCTATGCCGGTCTGGTGCCGGAGGACCGCATCGTCCAGTCGATCGCCCGGGCGCGCGGCGCGCTCGGTCCCTGCGCCACTTATCTCTTCGACACCGCCGACCACCTGCGCCAACTCGGCATCCGCGACGAGCGACTTTTCCGGTTGCGCGATCGCGTTGCCCAAGTGCTTGAACGCCAAAAGAAAAGCCCGGAATAAGCTTTACGCGGGCGCCG
>JAGWIH010000032.1 GCA_028866355.1 Alphaproteobacteria bacterium | reverse complement strand
TCGGCCCGCTCGTTTTCGGGATGGCCGGAATGGCCGCGGATCCAGCGCCATGCGACGTCGTGGCGCGCGAGCGCTGCTTCGAGCCGCCGCCACAAATCGGCATTCTTCACCGGCTTTTTGTCGGCGGTCTTCCAGCCGCGCGCTTTCCAGCGCGGCAACCATTCGGTGATGCCGTCGTGGACATAACGGCTGTCGGTATGGATGATCGCGCGCACGCCGCGCGTCAGCCGTTCAAGCGCGGCGATCGCCGCCATCAGTTCCATCCGGTTGTTGGTGGTTTCGGGTTCGAAACCGGAGAGTTCCTTTTCGACGCTGTCGTAGCGCAACAGCGCGCCCCAACCGCCCGGACCGGGATTGCCGCTGCACGCGCCATCAGTGAATATCTCCACGACGCCGTCGCTCACGAATCGAATCCATAAGCGGCTGGGCTGGTGACGCCGCGGTGGAAGCGCAGCTTCTGCAGATATTCGAGCGGGTCCTTCGGACGCACGAAGGCACCGGGCGCCTGGTGCAGCCGGTCGTAAAGCCGCGTCAGCAGGAAACGAATGGCGCTACCGCGCGCCAGCAGCGGCAAAGCTTCGATCTCGGCGTCGGCCAGCGGCCGCACCGCCCGGTATTTCGCCAGCAGCAGCTTGGCCTTGGTGACGTTGAAGCTGCCGTCGCTTTCGAAGCACCAGGCGTTGAGGCAGATCGCCAGGTCGTAGGCGAAGAAATCGGTGCAGGCGAAATAGAAATCGATCAGGCCGGAGACCGTCTCGCCGCGAAAGAACACGTTGTCCGGGAACAGGTCGGCATGAATGATGCCGCGCGGCAGATCGTTCGGCCATAACCGCCGCAATTCGGCAAGCTCGGCGCGCAACTCCTCGGCCAAGCCGGCCTTGATCTCGTCGGCGCGCGCGGCGCATGCGCCGTAAAGCCGCTCCCAGCCGGTGAGCGACAGGTCGTTGGTACGGTTCGACGCGAACCCGGCGCCAGCGTGATGTAGTTGCGCCAAGGCGCCGCCGACGCCGGCGCAATGGTACGGATGGATACGGCGTGGCCACATGCCGTCGAGGAATGTGACGATTGCCGCCGGCCGGTTGCAGAGCTTGCGCAGGGCGCCGCCGTCGCGGCCATGGATCGGCGTCGGGCATGGAATGCCGTGCTTCGCCAGATGCTCCATCAGCGCCAGGAAGAACGGCAGGTCGGCGGGCGCGACGCGCTTCTCATAGAGCGTCAGGATGTAGGTGCCCGTGTCGGCGCGCAGCAGGTAGTTCGAGTTTTCGACTCCCTCTGCGATGCCCTTGCACGACACAACGTCGCCGATCATGTACTCGGCGATGAAAGCCTTGAGCTCCTCGTCGGGAACGTCGGTATAGACGGCCATGCGGATTACGACTCGCGACGCTCGGGCGCTTGTGCGCCGTTAGATCGTCGAATAGAGTGCGAGCCGATTTTCGCCCGCCGTTTTTCGGCACGTTAGTACAGGCGCAACCCCTATGGAAAGGGCGATGAAGAGACCGGAGTCGGCGGAGCGGCTGAAGCGTCGATTGGCAATGGTCGCAGCGCTGGCGTTGCCGGTTCTGCTTGCCGGCTGCTTCGGCAAGACGAGTGCCGAGACGCTTACCTGTCCCGGCACCGCGGCGACTCCGGGACTCGACGTCGCGCCGTTGTTCTCTGGTCCTGGCCGCACGCGCGATGATGTGGCCACGGCGGCCCGAATCCTCGCGGTCAAAGACACGTGCAGCGAAGACAAAAACGGCAGCATTCGCGCTGATGTCATCGTGATGTTCACGATCGTGCGCGCCTCGCCGAAGGTCCAGAATCCGCAATTCACCTATTTTGTCGCGGTGGTGGACAGCGCCAGCAACATCCTGAACGAGCAACGTTTTGGTCTCGTCGCGCATTTCGCCGGCAACGAATCCGTCGTTGCCACGTCGGAAAACATCACCGTGCACCTGCCAGTGAAGCGCGTGGGAGCCGGCGCGGATTACGCCATCGTTGCCGGCTTTCAGCTGACGGGCGACCAGATTCAGTTCAACAACGCGCAACAACAACCGTCGACGCAATGAAGGACGGGCGCAAGCGCGTCCTACCGTCCGGGACGCGGGCCGCCAGATTTCCGCTATTGCGCGGTATGCGGGCTTTGCGCGCGACGCGCCAACGCGGCCAAGCGCGTACGGACATCTATCATTCGTTGCTGACGGTCTCGTGGCGCGGATTTTTTGCGCTGCTGAGCCTCGCCTATATGCTGTTCAATTTCATCTTTGCGCTGTTCTATTTTGCGCAGGAAGGCGGCATTGCCAACGCCAAGCCCGGTTCCTTCGCCGACGCCTTCTTTTTCAGCGTCCAAACCATGGCGACGATCGGCTATGGCGACATGCATCCGGCGACGTTCTATGTCAACGCCGTGGTCACGGTCGAAGTCCTGCTCGGCATGACCGGCTTCGCATTGGCCACCGGTCTGATTTTCGCGCGCTTCTCGCGGCCGACCGCGCGCGTCATGTTCAGCGACGTCGCCGTCGTCAGCCGATATGACGGCGTGCAGACGCTGATGTTTCGCGCTGCCAATCAGCGCCGCAACCGGATTCTCGAGGCATCGGCGAGCCTCATGCTCGTGCGCAACGAGGTCACCGCCGAGGGCCAGGTGATGCGGCGCTTCTACGATTTGAAGGCGGCGCGACATCACAACCCGACGTTCGTGCTGACCTGGACCGTCATGCATCCGATCGACGAGACCAGCCCGTTGCACAAGGCCAGCGATGCGACGTTGCGGGCACAGGAGGCCGAGATCATCGCCAGCATCAGCGGCCTTGACGAAAGCTTCGCCCAGACGATCTATGCGCGGAAGAGCTATCGGCCGGACAATATCCGCTGGGGGTGGCGCCTGTCCGATATCATCGGCCGCACCTCGGATGGCCGCCTTACCGTCGATTACGAGCACTTCCACGACGCCGAAGAGGAAACGAGCGGCTGAAAATCGCCATCAGGCGTCGTAGGCGACGACCGACGTGAACGGCACCTCAAGCCGCTTGCGGCCGTTGAGAAAACTGAGCTCGATGATGCAAGCGGCGGCGACGACGTTGCCCCCGACTTGGCGGCAGAGATCAATCGCCGCCGCCATCGTGCCGCCGGTGGCGAGCAGATCGTCGAGTACAACGACGCGCCGGCCGCGCTCGATGGCGTCGGCTTGAATCTCGATCGTGTCGGTGCCGTATTCCAAGGCATAGGTGTAGGGAACGGTGGCGCCCGGCAGTTTGCCGCGCTTGCGGACCATGACGAAGCCGATGCCCAACGCCAGCGCCAGCGGCGCCGCGACCAGGAAGCCGCGCGATTCGATACCGACCAAAATCTCGGGCCGATGCGGCGCCAGCGCTTTTTCCATCCGCTCGACCGTCATCTGCCACGCCTTCGCATGCGCGAGCAGAGTCGAGATGTCATAGAAAAGAATCCCTTTCTTGGGAAAATCCGGCACACTTCGAATGTGCTGTTTCAGGTCCATTGTCCCCGCCCCGACGGAAATTGCGGCCCAATTTAGAACGTCAGCGCGCCGGTACGAAAGCGCCGTCTTGCGCTAGAATGGCGGAAAATCCGGCCGAGGGAGGGGATGGCCCAGTCCATCGAGCAGACCCGTGACGGCGATGCGCTCGTGTTGCGCCCACGCGGCCGTTGGGTGATCGCCGATGCCCAGGTGCTCGACGCGCGCCTAGCCGAGGTGCGGACCGGCGCGGCCCGTCGGGTGCGCATCGACCTGGCCGGCGTCGAGGCAATGGATACGACCGGTGCGTGGCTGCTATTCCGGCTGAAGCGCGGCCTCGAGGCGCGCGGCGCCGCGGTCAGCGTCGATCATGTCGGTGCCGCATTGGCGCCGCTGTTCGCTCAAATCGAGAAGCATCCGGTCGACCCGATCGAGCCGATGCACCGCGGCTTCGGACTGATTGTGCTTCTGGCGCATATCGGCTTCCGCACGGTCGAGTTCCTGCGGTTGACACGCGCGTTACTTGGGTTCTTCGGCGAGGTCGCCATCACGTTCCTGCGCACCGGGGCGCAGCCGCGCCGCCTGCGTTTCACGCCGATGGTGGCGCAGATGCAACGTGCCGGCGTTTCGGCGCTCGGCATCGTCGGGTTGCTGTCGTTCCTCGTCGGCATCGTCATGACCTATATCGGCGCGCAGCAGCTGAAGCCGTATGGCGCCGAAATCTTCACCGTCAACCTTCTCGCTGTCGGTTTTCTCCGTGAGTTAGGCGGGTTGCTGGCCGCGATCATCATCGCCGGCCGCTCCGGCAGCGCCTTCACCGCCGAAATCGGCGCCATGATCGTCAACGAGGAGATCGACGCGATGCGCACGCTCGGCCTCGATCCGATCGAGGTTCTGGTGGTGCCGCGCATCCTCGGGCTGATCCTGACTCTGCCGTTCCTGACTTTCTGGGCCGATTTTACGGGTCTCGCCGGCGGCGCCGTTATCTGCCGGATATCGCTCGACATCCCGCTAACGACGTTTCTGACGCAGCTGCACAGCGCGGTATCGCTGTGGAGCGTGTTTCTCGGTATCATAAAAGCGCCATTTTTTGCCGCCTGCATCGCTCTCATCGGTTGCAACGAGGGTCTGCTTGTGACCCGCAGCGCCGAAAGCGTCGGGCGCCGCACGACGCAATCCGTGGTCCAAGCCATTTTCCTGGTCATCGTCCTCGATGCGCTCTTCTCGATCTTCTTCAATGCGATCGGAGTCTGACCCCGCGGCCACCGCGGTCGTGCGGGTGCGGGGCCTCGCCACGAGGGCCGGCGGCCGCATTCTGTTGCGCGACGTGACCTTGGATTTGCGATCCGGCGAAGTGCTGGGCGTGGTCGGCGCATCGGGGGCAGGCAAATCGGTCCTGTTGCGCACGATCGTCGGCCTGGCGCCGGCAGCTGCCGGCACGGTCGCAATTTTCGGCGAGGAGCTCGGACGGCCGGGCCAAGGCGATCTGCGGCGCTTCGGCAGACGATGGGGTGTTCTATTCCAGGATGGCGCGCTGTTCAGCTCGCTAACGGTCGCCGAGAACATCATGGTGCCGTTGCGCGAACAGCTCGATTTGTCACCGGCGCTGATGCACGAGATCGCCGCGCTCAAGATCGCACTGGTCGGCTTGCCGCCGGACACGGCCGCAAAGATGCCGGCCGCGCTGTCGGGCGGCATGCGCAAACGTGCCGGATTGGCGCGCGCCCTCGCGCTCGATCCCAAGTTGCTGTTCCTCGATGAGCCCACCGCCGGGCTCGATCCGATCGCGGCCACGGAATTCGACGGATTGGTGCGCGATCTCAAGGAAAGCCTCGGGCTGACGGTGTTCATGGTGACGCACGATCTCGACAGTCTGACGGCGATTTGCGATCGCATTGCGGTGATCGTCGACCAGCATCTCGTCATCGGCACGCTTGCCGAATTGCTGCGCAATCCGGATCCGTGGATCCAGCAATATTTCAACGGCCCGCGCGGACGCGCCGCTCGAATCGCCGAAGCGGCCAGCGGGTAGAGCCATGGAAACACGCGCCGAATACGTGCTCGTCGGAGGTTTCGTGCTCGTGCTGCTGGCCGGGCTGGCGGTGGTTCTGCTGTGGTTCGTGCAGGCGCCGTTCAAGGTCAGCGCCGCGCATTACGACGTCTATTTCGACGGCTCGGTCTCCGGCCTCGATGTCGGCTCCGACGTGCGCTACAACGGCGTCCTGGTCGGCCGCGTGGCGACGATCACGCTCGATCCGCAACGGCCGACCCAGGTTCATGTGACCGTCGACATCAATCAGGACATTATCATCCGAAACGACTGCGTGGCCGAATTGCAGGTCAAAGGCCTGACCGGCACCGCCTATGTCGAGATCGCCGGCGCCAGCGGCACGGCGCCGCCACTGGTCGCCGAAAAAGGCCAGCCTTATCCGGTGATCCGATCGCGTTCGTCGCAGTTGACCGAGTTGTTCAACGGCATGCCTATCCTCATCCAGAAGCTGTCGACGCTCGCCGACCAGCTCAACGACGTCACGAATGCCGATAACCGCAAGGCGCTGACCGAAACGCTGGCCAATATGCGCAAGGTGAGCGCCATCCTGGCGGCGCATTCGCGCGATCTCGACGCGAGCCTCGGCGGCCTGTCGGCGGCGGTGAAGCATTTCGATCAGGCGGCCGGCAATCTCGACCAGATGATGCGCACCAGCCAGAAGCCGGTCAGTGATTTCACCACCCGTGGCCTGCCTGAATTGCAGCAGTTGCTGGCCGATTCGCGTGTGTTGGTCGCCGAGTTGACGCGGCTCGTCGATTCGCTCAACCGCGATCCGTCGCGGGTGATCTACGGCAACCGCTTGCAAGGCTATACTCCCCCGTGATGGCTCCACGGCGCGTTGCAATCCTGTTTCTGTCGCTGGCGCTCGCGGGCTGCAGCGGCGGGCTGCTGCCGGCACCGCCGCCGCCGCCCAAGCTCTACCGCCTGTCGCCGGCGGCAGCCGCGCCAACTGCCGGTGCGCCGACCCAGGCCCAGATTCTCGTCGGCAGCGTCGACGCGCCTGGCGCGCTCGACACCGCCCGGATCGCACTCAGCCCGAGCGCGACGCGCCTCGAATATTTCGCCGATGCGGAATGGACCGATCGCGCGCCGGTGCTGATCGACAATCTGCTGCTCGATACGCTCGCGCATGCCGGCCGTTTCAGCCGGGTGGCACAACGCTCTCTGGCGTTGCGCGCCGACTACGTCGTGCTTGGCGTGCTCGATCACTTCGAAGCCGATTACGGCGCTGGCACGCCGCCGCAGGTGCGGGTGACGCTCGATCTGCGGCTGCTGCGCATGCCTGACGGCGATATCGTCGCGCAGCGGCAGTTCGCGGCCACGGTGCCGGCGACGGAGAACACCGTGCCGGCGGTGGTCGAGGCATTCGACGCCGCCAGTCATCGCGCGTTGCACGACGTCCCAGCCTGGGTTGCCGACTCCTTGCCGCGGTCCGCGAAGCGGCCTTGACGCCTGCGTCTGCGCAAGGAGCCGATCGGGCCGCGCTCGAGCGGCAGGCGCGCTACGGCGAAGCCGTCGTTCGTTGGCGGGACGCACTGGCGCGTGACGGCCGCACGGTCGTCTCGGCCGCCCTCGGCGGCGCGACACGGATTTTCCATTGGCGCCATTATCCCGCCGGCGACGTATACGACCCGGCGACACACGCGCAGTATTTCTATCATGCGCACCCGCCGCAGCCGCGCGCCGCGGCGCACGGTGAGCACGGCCACTTCCACGCCTTCCTGCGGGCGCGCGGCCTGAAGCCGGACGCGCGGCCGCTGGTAATGCCTGAACTCGCGATCGCCGGCCATCCCTCGTCGCCGACGCAGGCGGCGCCGTCCGCGCCCGCGCCCGCCGGCGAGCCCGACGCGCCGTGGATTCACCTGGCGGCAATTGCGATGGATCGGGCCGGCCAGCCGCTTCGGCTGTTCACCACCAACCGGTGGGTGACCGGCGAGACCTGGTACGCCGCGGCCGACATCGCGGCGTCGCTCGACCGTTTCGGCATCGACGGCGAACAGGCGAGTGCGCTCGACCGCTGGGTCACGGCCATGTTCGGCTTGTTCAGGCCGACAGTCGCCCGGCTGCTGGCGGAACGCGATGTGGCGGTGATGGATTTTCGCCGCCGCCGCCGCGGCAAGGTGCACGTGCTCGAGGACCCGCGGCTCGAGATCACCTCGTCGACGGCCATCGACGTCGATGCCGAGATCCGCCGCATTGCGGCGGCGCTGCGTCACGTCGCCTAGACGCCGGAATTATCGGATCGTTGTGGTGGCGCTCCCGTTGGGAGCGGGGTCGTTGTTGGCGCGCAGGCAGGCGCGGCGGTAGTTCTCGCGCGCGATGTTGCCTTGCGGCGTGAAATCCGGGAATAGGCGCGCCGCCTCGCGGGCGCAGCGATCCGCGACCGACCAGACCGCTTCGCTCTCGCTCCGCGGATCGGCCAAAGCCGGCGCCAACGCCAGCAGCGCGAGCGCCAAACCGCCAAGGATCATGCACAATCGACTCATCGCCTATCCTTGTTGCGCTTCGCCGCGCGCCGACGCCGCGCACCGGCCAACGCGGCGGGCGCCAGATAAAGCAAATATAGCACGCCGGGTGCGGCGATGATCAGCAGCGTTCGGGCCTGTTCCCGCCGCAGCTGCGTCCGTGCCTTGTCATGCGCCGTCGCCAGGCAGTTGGCGGCTTCCGGCCCCAATCGCGCGTCGCACCGGTCGGCGATGTAATCGTCGACAGTCGTGATGCGACCGTCGACGCGCAGCGTTCGGTCGAATTGCGGATAAAGTCGCGCGGTCATAATGGCTGTCCAGACGGCAATCAGCAGCACGACATAAGGCGAAAGACGCGGGCCGCGCCGTGTCCGGGTTTGAATCGCACTCATTCGATTTCTGCCGCGCGTTGCACGCTCCAGATCATCGAACTTTTCACCAGGTACGCCTTGTGGCTGGTGCGGTCGGCGGCGATCCGTCGCAATTCGTCGAGCCGGCGCGTCCGTTGACCGGGGTCGCGTTCCTGCAGCAGCTCCTTGTTGCGGATCGATTGCGCCTGCACGAACTCGATATTCGCCGCTCGTCGCTGCCGTGTGTAACGGTCGAGTAAGGTTTCGGGCGCATCGCCGCACCACACCGGGCCGAGCTTTCCGACCAGATTGAATGCGCCGTGCAGCGCGCCGTTGAGGCCGAAGGCGCCGAGCGGATTATTGACGTGTGCCGCGTCGCCGACCAACAGCATGCGGCCGCGGCGGAATTCGCTGGCGACGCGCTGGTGCACGCGATAGGTCGATTTGTGTTCAACGCCATAGGGCCGGTTCCACGGTAGAAAAATCTGCAGCGCTCGCTCGACGAAGTCCGCGTCCAACACCTGTTCCTCGGGAACTTCGGCGTCCGTCGGGAACAGGACGCGCCACAGGCCTGGCGGCCCATCGTGCGGCATCTTGAAGATCGCCGACCAATCGACTGGGTCCGAAACATACGCATTCATGGTGAAGCCTTCGGGGGCCAGATCGCGGTCGATGCCGGCGACAAGAAACCGCTCGGGCCAGGTGAAGCCCTCGAAGGCGACATTCATGGCGTGGCGCACGGCGCTGCGACCGCCGTCGGCGCCGACAAGATAGCTGCCGCGCACCGTCTCGATCCCATCCGGCGTCGCGAAGCGTGCGACGACGCCGTCGTCATCCTGCGTCGCGTCGAGGAAGCGCCGCTGCCAGTGCACCGTGCCGCCCAGCGCCTGGAACCGCGCCAGCAGCAGCGGCGTGAGCTTGAATTGCTCGCAGTGGAAGCGGAACGGATAAGGCGTCAGGTCGGCGATCAGCGACAAGTCCCATTCGACGATCACGCCCTCGCGGCGGCCGCGGATCTGCCACCGCGGCACGCGATAGCCGAGCGCCAGAAAATCTTGGCCGACGCCGATACCGTCGAGCATTTCGAGCGTCGGCGGATGGAAACTGCCGGCGCGCAGGTCGCGCGGCAGGCGCGGTTCGGCCTCGTAGACGGTGACGGCGACGCCTTGGAGCGCGAGACCGACGGCGACGGCGAGTCCGGCGGGGCCTCCGCCGACGATGATGACCGGTGTGCGCGAAACCATCCGATTCCCCGGCGGGATCAGACCGTCTGGCAAACCTCCGTGTCAACGCGCATCTGGCCCACGCTGCCGCTACATCGGCGGCTTGACGCCTTTGTTCTCGACCGTGACGTTGTTCGCCGCCACCGTGCCGTCCGGCCGCTTGGGCCCGATGACGAAGACCGCACGGCCGGCTTTCAGCATGCTCGGATCGCCGGGCGCATAGGTGACGATCGGCGTCTTGCGGTCGACCTCGATGTCGGTGCTTTGGCCTTTGTACGTCACGGTCAGCACGCGGCCGCCCTTGACCGTCGCGACGCCTTCGACGATGGCGTTCGTCATCAGGCTATTGGGCGCAAGGTCCCAGGGAATCTGACCTTCGGGAACGACGCCGCGTTGGGCCGGCAGGAAGATATGGACTTCGATCGCGTGGAGATTGCCGTCCTTGCCGCGGATCGAGGTCGAGGCGACGAAATCGCCGTCGTGAATGTCGGTGAGGCGTTTGCGCACCACCGTCCGCACCACGAAGTTCGGCGCGAGCGCGACGGTCACCAGCGCGCCCGCCGGCGTCTTGACCGTCAGCGTATGGTCGTTGAAGGCGCTGATCGTGCCACGCACGCGGGTTGGCGGGGTCGCCGGCGCTTGCGCGTCAACGAGCGGTGCGGTCAGAAGCAGGCCAAACCCGACAAACGCCGCCGCGGCCGCGATGCTTCGATAGTGCATGGTATGCCTCCGGTGTTATCCCGAGCGTCCGGCGCTTCTAGCACGAGCGTGCTGCGGGCGACGATCACAGCCGCTTGAGCGGCTCACGGTTGGCCGAGGCGCGGTGCCCGCAGTTCTTCCGCGGCGCGCCGCAAACGCCCATAGGCACGGATGCTGACGGGGATCGAGGCGATATAGAGCGCGCCGATGATCAACAACGTGAGCCACGGCTCGGTCGTCAGGAAGGCCGCCAACACGCCCACCAGCAGCAGCGTGGGCAGGACCCACTCGCGCGGAATCCGGAAGCTCTTGAACGCAAATGTGGGAACACGACTCACCATCAGTGCGGCGACCGCTGCCAGCACGGCGCCGCACAGGATCGGCGAGCGGAAAAAATCGATGCCGCTTTCGAAATTCAGGAACATCGGAATCATCACCAGCCCGGCGCCGGCCGGCGCCGGCACGCCGGTGAAGAAATTGTAGGCGTAAGGCGGCAGTTCGGCGCCGATCTGGGTATTGAACCGCGCCAGGCGAAGGGCCGTGCACACGGCGAACAACAGCGCCAGTGTCCAGCCGATGCCGTGCAGCGAATCCATCGTCCAAATGTCGAGCATGATCGCCGGCGCGGCGCCGAAGCTGACGAAGTCGGAAAGCGAATCCAGCTCGGCGCCGAAGCTCGACGTACCCTTGAGCAACCGCGCGATCCTGCCGTCAATGCCGTCGAGGATGCCGGCGATGATGATCGCGGCGGCTGCCTGCTCGAAGCGGTCGAGGAAGGCGAGGCGGATCGCCGTCATGCCCGCGCACAGTGCCAGCAGCGTCAGGATGTTGGGAATCATTCGATTGAGCGAGAACGCCCCCATCGGCCGGACGCGGACGCGCGGGCGATGCAGCGGCATCAGTGCACCTGGCCCGACCGGGCGCTCTCGTTAGCGCGCCGATCGGCGAGGACCGTCTCGCCGCCGACCATGCGCTGGCCGACGATGGCGAAATGCGACCACGCCGGCGGCAAATACAGATCGGTGCGGCTGCCGAAGCGGATCAGGCCCAGCCGTTGTCCCGCGACAACGCTCTGGCCTTCGGTCAGTTCGCACAGGATGCGCCGCGCGATCAGGCCGGCGATCTGGACGACGGCGATTTCAGTGCCGTCCGGCAGCGCCAGACGGATGGCCATGCGCTCGTTGTCCTCGCTCGCCTTGTCGAGCGCGGCATTGACGAACTTACCCTTGCGGTAGGCGGTCTTCACCACACGTGCCGCGGCCGGCACGCGGTTGACGTGCACGTCGAAGATCGAGAGGAAAATGCCGATTCGCCGCATCGGCGCGTCGCCCATTCTCAGCTCGGGCGGCGGCACGGCCTCGTCGACCGCGACCACCATGCCGTCGGCGGGCGCGACCACCAGGCCGTCGCGCTGCGGCGTGACGCGCCACGGGTTGCGGAAGAACGTCACGCACCAGATCGTCGCGATCACGCCCAGCCAGCCGAGCGGCTGCGCGATCCAGAACAGGAACAGCGTCACAACGGCAAAGATCGCAATGAATCGCCAGCCATCGGGATGGATGGGCGGCAAGGCCCGGCGCCACATGGGGTTCCTCCTGGGCGCGGACCCTAGCAAATCCGACCCGGCTTAGCCCACTGCGATCGGCGGCCACCGCCTAGCGCGCGCCGCCCTCTTGGCCGACCAGAAAGAGAATCAGGTCCCAGGCATTGCGGATGCTGGCGATGATCAACAGGCCGAAGGCGGTCGCGAGGGTTTCGAGGCCGAAGCGCGCTTCGGTCACGATCATCGTCGCGGCGGCAAGGATGCCGACATAACCGAGCAGCGGCACGCCGCCGTACCAAACCCGGTCGATATGCTCGATTTTGGTGTGGAGCACCCGCCAACAGATGCGCGTTGCGGCGGCCAAGCCGACAAACCCACCGACGACGCCGATTATGCCCAGGGTGTGGAGCGGAAGGGTCGGCACGACCAGCAGCGCGCACGCGCTCATCACGACCGACAGGTGGATCACCGTCGGCGTGACGAACGATGCCACCGCGGCCGCGCGTGCTTTGGTCATGTTGCGCCCGCTGATCGAGGCGACGATGAACATCGCCCCCAGCAGTGTCCCCGCCACCATCGCCAGGATGGCGTAAAAATCGTGCCAGTCACCGAGCATGAATCAGTGTCCCTCCCGCCGCCACGCCAGGATCAACAGTCCAAGCACCAAGAGCAAGGCCAGCACACCCGGCACCAGTGGCGTCTCGCCGACACCCGTGACCACATAGTCGCCGTTGCGGCGCAAGCCCATCCAATTGCGTCCGGCCGCTGACTGCCCCGGATCGACGGACCGGATGTCGGGCACGCGGCCCGGTCCAACCCAGAAGATGCCGCCGCCGGTGGCGGCGACATCGGCTTTGACCTTCTCGTCGGTGGTGCGCACGTCGGCCATCTCGACCGGATTGAGCGAACCCGCCGCTGCCAGCGCCGTGCGCTGACC
>JAGWIH010000331.1 GCA_028866355.1 Alphaproteobacteria bacterium | reverse complement strand
TTGTTGATCGGCATTCTGTCGTTCATCCCGATCATCGGCAGCGCCATCGGGTTCGTCTTGGCCATGGGCCTGACGCTGGTGCAGACGCCGACCTGGGCGGCAGCGGGTAGCGTGCTGTTGATTTTCGCGATCGGACAGGGCGTCGAGGCCAATTTCCTTTCGCCCAAGCTGGTCGGCGACCGCGTTAATCTCCATCCGCTGTGGGTGATCTTCGCGCTGCTCGCCTTCGGCAAGCTTTTTGGATTTCTCGGCGTGCTATTGGCGTTGCCGGCCGCCGCCGTGGTCGGCGTGCTGGCCCGCTTCGGCATGAGCCGCTACCGGCAAAGCCCGTTTTACGATTCCAAGCCAGGCTCGGCCACGCCGCGCAAGCGGGTTTAACGTGGCGCAACTGCCGCTCGATCTCGGCCATCTGTCGGCGCTCGGCCGCGACGACTTTCTGGTCGCGCCATCGAACGAGGCCGCGGTCAAATGGCTCGAACGCTGGCCGGACTGGCCACGGCCGGCCTTGGCGCTACACGGGCCGCCGGGCTCCGGCAAGACGCACCTGGCGCATGTTTTCACCACGCGCGCCCGCGCTGCCGGTGTTGCCGCCGCCTTCGTCGAGCCGGCGACGCTCGACATCGCCATGGTGCCGAACCGGGTCGGGGAGGCGCGCGCCGTCGTCGTCGATGACGCGAACCGGGCGCCCGAACAGGCGCTGCTGCATCTGTACAATCTCGTCGCTGAGCGGCGCGGGCATCTGCTGATTGTCGCCGCCGAGCCGCCGTCGCGTTGGCCGATCGCGTTGGCCGATCTGCGGTCGCGCCTGCTAGCGGCGCCGACGGCCGCCGTAAGCGCGCCCGACGATGCGCTGTTGAGCGCCGTCCTGGTGAAGCTTTTCGCAGATCGGCAAGTGACGATTGGGGCCGATGTCATCGGCTATCTCGTCACGCGGATCGAACGCTCATTCGCCGCGGCGCGCGCGGCGGTGGCGGCGCTCGATGCGGCGGCGCTCGCCGAGAAGCACGCCATCACGGCGCCATTCGCGCGCCGGGTGCTCAAGCTTTAGCGTTTTGCCGACGTGGCCGGCGCGAGGATCGACATCATCCGTGCGCTGCCGCGCTCGAGCGCCGACCACGGCAAATTGATCTCGAAGCGCACCAGTGCCGCGGTGGGGAAGTCGACGGTCAGACGCGCCATCAACGGCCCGGTCGGCTGATCGGACAACGCCACCGCAAGCTCCTGCAGCCCGGGATTGTGGGCCACCAGCATGACCGAGCGCACATCGTCGGGGATGCGGCGCAGGCGTTGCAGCAGCTGCTTGGCGTCGGCGAGGTAAAGAGCCTCCTCATAGGCGATATCCGGCGCAGGCTTGAGCGCCGGTAGAACGATGTCGAGGGTTTCACGCGTGCGGACCGCGTCCGAGCACAAGACCAGCGACGGCGCGAAATGGCGCTCGGCGGCGGCCGCCGCCATCGTCCGGGCGCTGTCGCGGCCGGCGTCGCTCAGGCCTCGCGCGCGGTCGCCGTCGGCGTGCTGAGGCACGGCTTTGGCATGGCGTAACAGAAAGAGAGTGCTCAACCGCTTGCCCCGCGGTGCCATAAGATGTTCACATAGGGTTTATAAACTTGCGGCATGGAGCGGGAAATGGCGGTTAGGCCGGAAGCGCAAGCGCGCTCGGCAGGCGCGCCGGTGGGCGAACGTTCGCCCGACCGGTTCATCAACCGCGAGTTGTCGTGGCTTGCGTTCAATGAGCGTGTCCTCGCCGAAGCCGACAATCGCCGCTATCCGTTGCTCGAGCGTCTACGTTTTCTGTCGATCTCGGCGAACAACCTCGACGAGTTCTACATGGTGCGCGTCGCTGGACTCAAGGGCCAGGTCCAGGCCGGCATATCGACCGCCAGCCAGGACGGTCTGACGCCGGCACAGCAGCTGGTCGCGATCAATCGCCGTGCCGGCAAGCTGACGCAGGATCAGCAAGTCAGTTGGCGGGCGCTGCGCGGCGAACTGACCGAGCGCGGTGTCGCCGTCGTCGGTCCCGAAGATCTGACCGCCGCCGATCGCACCTTCGTGCGCGAACGGTTCATGGCGGATATCTTCCCGGTGTTGACGCCGCTGGCGATCGATCCGGCGCATCCGTTCCCGTTTGTCGCCAATCTCGGCTTCGGCCTGATGCTCGAGCTGTCGCGCAAGAGCGACGGCAACCGCATGCAGGCGCTGATCCTGATTCCGTCGTCGATCGCGCGGTTCGTCCGCTTACCGGGCAAGGACGTCCGTTTCATTCCGGTGGAGCAGGTGATCGGCGAATTTCTGTCGGAGCTGTTCCCCGGATTCGCGGTTGTCGGCAAGGGCATGTTTCGTGTCCTGCGCGACAGCGAGGTCGAAATCGACGAAGAAGCCGAGGATCTGGCGCGGCTGTTCGAAACCGCGTTGAAGCGCCGCCG
>JAGWIH010000330.1 GCA_028866355.1 Alphaproteobacteria bacterium | reverse complement strand
ATTGCACGAGCCCGGACCGCACGACGTCAGTGTGGCGGCCGGCCGATGGGCGACGCGGAAATAGGCGTCGGCCATGTGCGCCGCGACCTGCTCGTGCCGCGGCGATACCAGCGTGATCCGGTCGCGCGCGCCGTAGAGCGCATCCAGCATCCCGACATTGCCGTGGCCGCAAATCCCGAAGACGTGTTTGATGCCGCTGCCGATCAAGTACTCGGCAATAAGATCGGCACCTTTCATCCGTGGCATGGCTCAGATTCCCTGGGTCGCGGCGGGCCGAAAGGCGAAGGCCGTCAATACGACCATAGGCGATGACGTCCGGCAACATGAAGGCCAGCTTCTCTAAAGCCCCGTTCACGCGCTAGGCTCGCGCCATGCATTACGCGCTTTACTACTGGCCGCAGATCCAGGGTCGCGCCGAGTTCATCCGGCTCGCGCTCGAAGAAGCAGGCGCCGACTACGTCGACGTCGCACGGACGAAGGGCGGCATGAACAAAATGATGCAGCTGATGAAAAGCGGCGCGCACCCGCCATTCGCGCCGCCCTTTCTCAAAGCCGGCTCGCTGCTCATCGCCCAGACGGCGATGATCCTGCTCTATCTCGGCGGCCGACATGGTTTGGCGCCCAAGGATGAGGCCGGACGACTTTGGGTCCATCAATGCCAGCTGACGTTGCTCGATTTCCTGGTCGAGATCCATGACACGCATCATCCGATCGGAGGCGGCCTCTACTATCACGACCAGAAGACGGAAGCGCTTCGCCGTGCGGCTGACTTCCGCGCCAGCCGCCTGCCGAAATATCTCGGTTACTTCGAGAATCTTCTGGCGAAGCATCCGCGCGGCGGGCTTGCCGGCGCGAAGCTCTGCTATGCCGATCTGTCGTTATTCCAGACGATAGACGGACTTTGCTACGCCTTTCCCCAAACAATGGCGAGCGTGAAGCGGCGGTATCCGCGTCTTCATGCGTTGCATGAGCGCGTCGCTGCCCGCCCGCGCATTAAGGCCTATCTCGCTTCGGCACGGCGCATTCCATTCAACGAGCAGGGGATCTTCCGCTACTATCCCGAGCTCGACGGATGATGCGACGCGTCTTGCTGCTGTTTCTGATTATCTTCATCCTGCCGCTGCTCGTGAGCGCCTGCGTTCGCGGGTTTGGCGACGGCGTGCCGTGGTATGAGGCGCGTCGCGATCCGACCGGCCTTGCGCCCGATCCGGCGAAGACGCCGGAAGCCGTCATTCAGGTGTATGCGGCGCGGGCGGTCGCGTGGCGCGGCATCTTCTCCATGCACACTTGGATCGCGGTCAAGCCGAGCGGTGCGCCACGCTTCACGCGCTATGAAGTCCTCGGCTTCGGCGTCAGCCAGGGCGCGCCGGCGGTTCGTGTCGATCGGATGGGGCCGGATAACTATTGGTTCGGCGACAAGCCGACGATCATTTTCGACCGACGTGGACCGGGCGTCGACGCGCTCATCGACAAGATCACGGCGGCGGTCGCTTCCTATCCCTATCCGCACGAATATCACGCGTGGCCCGGCCCCAACAGCAACACCTTCACGGCCTATATCGCGCGCGCCGTGCCCGAATTGGGCCTGGCGCTGCCGGCCAATGCGGTCGGCAAGGATTTCCTGCCCGGCTTCCGCGTCTTCGCGGCGGCGCCGAGCGCGACGGGCTATCAAGTCTCGCTGTTCGGTCTCGCTGGGTTGCTGGTGGCCCGCGACGAGGGGGTCGAGCTTAACTTCCTTGGTCTCGATATCGGCGTCGATTTTGCCAAACCGGGGGTCAAGCTGCCCGGCGTCGGCTGGATCGGCATTGGCAGTCCGGCGCCAGCCTGACACCGCGAGCGGGCGGGCTCGGTATCGCGCCGTTCCGTTCGCTGTGGCAGGATAACGCCAACAGGCAGCGAGGCCCATGACGGCAATCGTACGGGCGTTGAAATCCAAAACCAGCAGCGGCGCTGGCTCAGTGATTGCGCGGCTCGACGCCGAAGTTGACGCCTTCGTGCGGCGCGCGCGCTTCTTCCGCGAGCCGATGACGCGCGGCCGTGCCACCATGTTCGTCTTCCAGCACCGCCAGAACACCCGGCATCGCAATTCGGTGCTCAAACTTCGTGTCGCCACCAACTGTCCCGATTGGGACATCAGATTGCGCGTCATAGGTGCCTGTGCCGAGGAGATCATCGCCGATCACGAGCATGGCGGCGGCCGGCCGCATTGGGCGATTCTGGAAGCGCTCGGCACCAAGATCGGTTTGAAGCGCGACGCGATCCGCAATGCGCGGCTGTTGGCTTCGACGCAGATCGCGTGGCTCGCGTGGGACGCGCTCATGTCCAACCGGCCCTGGCTCGAAGGCTTGGTCGCCAATACCTGCGCCGAACGCGCCAACATTCCGGGTTACGGCGAAGGCATCTTGCGTAAACACGGCTGGTTCGGGCTCGAGCG
>JAGWIH010000329.1 GCA_028866355.1 Alphaproteobacteria bacterium | reverse complement strand
TTGCGCCGTATAACCACCATGCGGATTGGGACTCCGGTCCCGCCGCAAGTCCTTCGGGCTTTTCCTCCCTGAACTTGGGCCGCGCCTTACAGCGCGGCCCATTTTTCTTTGTGGCGGTCCCCGCTAATATCCCTTTTCGGTTATGCGCCGGCGCGGCGGGTTACCGCGCCGAAAAGGGAGGCCGCGGTTGGCAGAACGCGCTGGATCGACCGCCCGGGACACCATTCGGCCGCTGCAGATGCTGTTGGCCGCGGCCATCGCTACGCCGATCCTTTTGTTCAGCGGCGCCGCCTGGCTGAGCTATCGGTCGACCGTCGCAGACGCGCAGGAGCGCATCCGCCGCTTGGCGGACGTCGCCGCGCAGCAGGCGCAGACCGTCTTCCAGACCGACGCCTTCGCCGCCGACCGCATCGCCGACCACACGGCGACGATGAGCTGGGACCAGATCGCCCAGTCGCCCGAGCTCAATCAGTTCCTCAAGCAGATCAAGGCGAGCCTGCCGCAAGCAGCGGAGGTGCGGTTGATCGCGCCAAACGGCCGCGTCGCCGCCACCGACGCGCACTTTCCGGCATCCGGCAATGTCGACAACCTCCAGCCCGATTTCCGCGTTATCCATCCGGGCACGGATACGCTGCTGATCTCGTCGGTCGGCCGCGGGCCGGACGGGCAGTTCGAGTTCATCGTCGCACGTCCCAAGTCCTATCGCGACGCGGCCGGCGGCTTGATCGAAATCGTCATGAATCCGGCGTACTTCACGAAATTCTACGCGACGGTCGCGGAGGAGCACGATTCCGGCACCAGCCTGGTGCGCAGCGACGGCATCTTGCTCGCGCGCGATCCGCCGGCTGGCGAGCCCGTGCGTTTCGCTCCCAACAGTTCGCTGATGCAGGCGATCCACGGCGACCCGGTGTTCGGCAGCTTCGTCGGCGGCGCGGCTTCCGACGGCACCGAGCGCCTGTCCGCCTACGAGCGCGTCGGCGATTTTCCGGTCTACGTCGTCGCCGGCGTTGACCGCGCGGCGATCGTCGCCGTCTGGGCGCGGACGATGAGCAGCCATCTCATCTACGGCATTCCGGTGACGCTGATGCTGATCGCGGCGACGATGATCGCGCTCCGCCGCACGCGTCAGGCGGCGGCCGAGGCCGAACGCCGTGCGGATCTCGAGGAGCAGTATCGCCAGGCGCAGAAGATGGAAGCGATCGGCCAGCTTACGGGCGGCGTCGCGCACGACTTCAACAATCTTTTGACCGTCATCCTCGGCAGCCTCGAGCAACTCGAGCGTCTGGTGCCGGCCGATCCGGCGCGACGGCTCATCCAGGCGGCCACGCGCGGCGCCGAACGTGGCGCGCGTCTGACCCAGTCGCTGCTGTCCTTCGCGCGGCGTCAGTCGCTGCGGCCCGAGACCGTCAACCTCAATCGCGTCATCAAGGAGTTCGGCGATCTGCTGCGCGGCGCCGCCGGAGATCACGTGCAGGTGCAGTTTCTGCTCAGCCCGACGGTCGATCCCTGCCGCGTCGATCCGGCGCAGTTTCAGGCGGCGCTGCTCAACCTTGTGGTCAATGCACGCGACGCCATGCCGGAAAGCGGCGGGCGAGTCTCGATCGAAACCGACAGCGTGACGCTCGACGCCGGCTCCGGCGTCGCATCCGGGCGTTACGTGCGCGTGACGGTGAACGACACCGGCCGCGGCATGCCGCCCGCGGTGGTCGAGCGCGCGTTCGAGCCGTTCTACACCACCAAGGAAGTCGGCAAGGGCAGCGGCCTCGGCCTGTCGCAGGTCTATGGCTTCGTCAAGCAATCAGGCGGCCATATCGAGCTCAGTTCCGAGCCCGGCGTCGGCACGACGGTTCGGCTTTGTCTGCCGCGCGCCGACGAGATGCCTGCCGAAAATGCCGAGGCGACGGTGCGCACCGCAGCGGCCAAGGCCGAGACCGTGCTGGTGGTCGAGGACGATTCCGAGCTGCGCGCGATGGTGGCGGATAATCTGCGCGCGCTCGGCTATCGCGTGTTGACCGCCGCCAACGCGCCGGCGGCCTTGGCCGTCGCCGAGCGCGAACCGCGGATCGATTTGCTGTTCAGCGATTATTCGATGCCGTTCGGCATGCTCGGCGACGAGCTGGCGCGGCGGGTTCGACGGATCAAACCCGGTCTCAAGGTGCTGCTAACGTCGGGCTATGCCGTCGCGTCGCCCGAGATCGCCGGCATCGACATCAATCTGCTGCAGAAACCCTTCCGCCCGGACGAGCTCGCCCGCGCCATCCGTCAGACACTCGACCGCGCCTAGACCGCGCCTCGTTTGTTTGCGCTATGCTGGCGGCCGATGAGCCAGCCTCTTGTCCAATCCACCGGGGCCGCCTTTGCCGGCGGCCCCGCGCTTCATCCGCAATTCGACGCATTAGCCCGGGAGCTGCACGCGCGGCCCTATGGCGTCGTCGCGGCCCCGGCGCGAA
>JAGWIH010000031.1 GCA_028866355.1 Alphaproteobacteria bacterium | reverse complement strand
TGGCCGCCGTATTTGACGACGATCGTCTTGCCGGCATAGCGCCGCATGTAGGGCAGCGCTTCTGACAGCGTTGCAGCTTTCAGCGCGGCGTCGGGCGGCGCGGTGCGGTTTTTATCACTCATGGCGGGGTTTTATACCGGCATCGGCGCTAGCTCGCCAGCGCGGCGAGCAGCGCGCGCAGCGCTGGAATCCCCTGGCCGGTTTCGGCGCTGGTGGCGAGGACGAGCGGATAGGCGCTGGGATGCCGCGCCAGCGCGGCGCCGACGGCGGCGGCCTGCGCATCGCATTGGGCCGCACGGATCTTGTCGGCTTTGGTCAGCACCGCCATCGCCGACACGGCATGGTCCGCCAGCAGATCGAGGGCGAGCCGGTCCGAGTCCTTCAGCCCGTGCCGCGCATCGACCAACAGGAGTGCGCGCCGCAACACGCCGCGGCGCGCGAGATAGAAGCCGACGGTCTGGCGCCAGCGCCGCGTTTCGGCTTGCGAGACCGCGGCAAATCCGTAGCCGGGCAGGTCGACCAGCATCAGCCGGTCGCCGACCGCAAAGAAATTGATCGCCCGCGTGCGGCCGGGCGTGCGCGAGACCCGCGCCAATGCTTTCCGGCCGGTGAGCGCGTTCAACAGGCTCGATTTGCCGACATTGGAGCGGCCGACGAACGCGATCTCGGGCAGGCGCTCCGGGGGCAATGCGGCCGGCTGGTCGGCGGCGGCGACGAAGCGGCTTTCGACGGCGAACAGGCGGCGGCCGCGTTCGAGCTCGGCCGCGCCGGTGGGCACCGCCGGAGCCGTCATCGCGTCAGGCGGCGCCGGAGCGCCGCATGATCGCCCACTGTTGGGCGATCGACAGCAGGTTGTTCCAGCTCCAGTAGATCACCAAGCCGGCGGGGAATTGCGCCAGCATGAAGGTGAACACAATCGGCAGCACCATGAACATCTTCGCCTGGATCGGATCGGGCGGCTGCGGATTGAGCTTCTGCTGCAGGAACATCGTCACGCCCATGATCAGCGGCCAGGCGCCGATATGGAGGAACGAAACGTCCGGCGGCACGTACGGCAGCCAACCGAAGAGATTGACGAAGCTCGTCGGATCGGGCGCCGACAGGTCGTGGATCCAACCGTAGAACGGCGCGTGACGCATCTCGATGGTGACGTACAGCACCTTGTAGAGCGAGAAGAACACCGGAATCTGGATGACAATCGGCAAACAGCCGGCCATCGGATTGGCGCCAACGCGCTTATACAGCGCCATCATCTCCTGATTGAGCTTCTGTTTGTCGTCACCGTATTTCTCGCGCAGCTTCTGCATCTCGGGCTGCAGCTTCTTCATCTTGCTCATCGCGCGATAGGATTTATTCGCCAACGGGAAGAAGACGAGCTTGATGAGAACCGTCAGCAGCAGGATGGCGAGACCGAAATTGCCAATCAGCTTGTAGAAGAACCCGAGCGCCAGGAAGATCGGCTTGGTGATCCAATAGAACCAGCCGAAATCGATCGCCCGGTCGAAATTCGGAATCCCGTCCTGGGATTCATAGCCTTCCAGCACATTCAGAACCTTGGCGCCCGCAAAAGCGCGGCTCTCTTCGGTCACGCTCGCGCCCGGCGCGACGTTTTGCGCGGCGCCGATATAGTCTGCCTGATAGATGTCGACGCCGCCGACCTTGCCGTATTGCAGCTCGGCCGTAACCGACGCGGTCTGCAACGGAATGAGCGACGTCAGCCAATATTTGTCGGTGAAGCCGAACCAGCCGCCCGTGGTCGGGAACTGCACGTGCGCGTGTTTCTTCATCTCGTCGTAATTGAACGGGTCGCATCCCAAGAGGAAGAGGCATGAGCCGTCGTGTAGCTTGCCGTCGGTAACGCCGATCGGTCCTTCATGCAGCAGATAGGTGTGCGAGACCTCGGGTTCGCCTTTGCGAACGTCGACCACGTAAGGCGACAGCTTGACCGCGGCGGCGCCGCTATTCGTGACGTGGTCGGTGACGGTGAACATGTATTGGGAGTCGACGGCGATGTGGCGGGTGAATTTCAGCCCCGCGCCGTTATCCCAGGTGAGATCGATCGGATGGCTCGGCGTCAGCGCGCCGCCCGATGCGGTCCAGCGCGTTTCCGGTCCGGGCACCTTCACGTTCGGGCTGGCGGCAAGCCAACCGAATTGAAGGAAATAGGGATGCTCGCTACCGTCGGGCGCGAGCAAGACGATTTCCGCGCTCTTCGGATCGGTAGTCTCGTGATAAGTGCGCAGCGTTAGATCGTCGATGCGGCCGCCGATCAAATTGATCGAACCAGCGAGGCGCGGCGTGTCGATCGCCACGCGCGGCGTTGATGCGAGGACTTGCGCGCGCGGCGCAACTTTGGCTTCGCCGACAACCGACGGCGCCGTTGCCGACGCACCGGGCTTAGCCGCCGGCGCATTGGCGGTCGACGCGGTTTTCGCTGGCGGTGTTGGCGCGGGAAAGAACTGCTCGCCGAAATACTGGAAGCCGATCAGAATCGCGATCGAGATCGCAATCGCAATGATCAGATTGCGCTGGTCCATATCAGGTCCGCGCCGGCGGCACCGGGTCGACACCCGATCCGCCCCAAGGATGGCAACGCGCGACGCGCTTCAACGCGAGCCACGTACCGTGCGCCGCGCCGTGAACATGCACCGCTTCTGCCGCGTAATGCGAGCAGCTTGGCCAATAGCGGCAGTTGGCGCCGAGCACCGGCGCAATCAGCAACTGATAGGCGCGGATGAGCACTTGAAGCACGACGCTCATGATGCATCACCGCCATCGGTGCGATAGGCACCGACTTGCTTCAGCGCGGCTTCGATGTCGCCAAGTAACGCGTCGAAGGGGCGCGTCAAGGTTGCGGTCCGCGCGATCAAGACGAAATCGTGTCCCGGCGCACCGTGCCGGCCGATGACATGCTCTGCCGCCGCACGCAGACGCCGGCGCGCGCGATTGCGTGCCACCGCGATACCGACTTTCTTGCTGGCGGTGAGACCGACGCGTGCCGTATTCGCGCCGGCGCGCGGCGCCGCTTGCAGGATCAGCCCAGGCGTGACGTATTTCCGGCGGCTCGCGGCAACTGCAAGGAATTCAACGCGCCGTTTCAGGCGCGCGATCTTGGTCATCGGCTGCGCCTCCCCGGCGCCAATTCCGCGTTAGGCCGATAGACGCTTGCGGCCCTTGGCCCGGCGGCTTGACAACACGCGGCGCCCGCCGACCGTCGCCATGCGTGCGCGGAAGCCGTGACGGCGCTTACGGACGAGTTTGCTGGGCTGGTATGTGCGCTTCACGGCGATGACTCCGACGGAACTTCTGGCAAAATCGACGGCGCTGTATACGAGAGCAGGTGGCCTAAGTCAACGTCGCAACCTCGCGGCAAATTGACTAAGCGAGGCAGGTCAATGGCTTAGGGCGAACCCGCCGGCGCGACCGGCAACGCCGTCTGCGGAGGCGCATGGGCGAGGGACACAACGATCGGATCGGGAGTGGCTTGTCGGCCCGCCTGCTCGTCCTGACTGTCATTTTTGTCATGGCGAGCGTGCTGCTGGTTTTCCTGCCATCGGTCACCCGCGAGCGGATGTCCTATCTCGACGATCGGATCGACGCCGCGCATCTGGCGATATTTGCGCTCGAAGCGACCCCCGACAACATGGTGAGCAAGGATTTGTCGGACATGCTGCTCGCCCATGTCGGCGCGCACGCCATCGTCGTTCACATGGCCGACCGCACCCTCATGCTGGCACAGGACATGCCGCCGTCGGTCGCGACCACCTACGACCTGCGCACGGAATCGATGCTCCAGATGATGGGCGACACGATGGCGACGCTGTTCCATTCGGGCACGCGGGTGGTTCGCGTCCTCGGCATTTCACCCAAGGACCGCAACGTCACCGTCGAAGTCGTGCTCGACGAAGGGCCGCTGCGTCGGCAATTGCTGGCGTTTGGCGCGCGCATTTTCGCCGTATCGCTGGTGATCTCGTTGATCACCGCGGCGCTGGTCTATTTCACCCTGCGCTGGCTGCTGGTGGCGCCGCTGCGCCGCATGACCACGAGCATGATAAATTTTCGCGATAATCCCGAGGACGAATCGTGTGTCATCCGCCCCTCGCAGCGCCGCGACGAAGTCGGACTTGCCGAACGCGAACTGGCGACGATGCAGGAGACGGTCCGGCAATCGCTGCGGCAGAAAGAGCATCTCGCCGCGCTCGGCACTGCCGTTTCGAAGATCAACCACGATTTGCGTGGCATCTTGTCGACGGCGCGGCTCACCTCCGACAGCCTGGCCGGCAGCACGTCGCCCGAAGTGAAGCGCGCCGCGCCGGCGTTGCTCGCGGCGATCGATCGCGCCGTCGCATTGTGCACCGGCACGCTCAACTATACCCGCGAGAGCGCGCCGCCGTTGCACCGCAGCCGCTTCCCGCTCGCGGCCTTGGCCGACGAGCTTGTCGGCGAACCGGCTGCCCACAACGGATTCAGCGTCGTCAACGAGGTGCCCGCGGGAGTCGCCGTCTATGCCGATCGCGACCAGCTGCTGCGGGTGCTGGAAAATCTGACGCGCAACGCCGCGGAATGCGGCGCGCATCGCTGCGTGATCGGCGCCGTGCCGAACGGCAGCGGGTTTCGTATCGCCGTCAGCGACGATGGACCCGGCCTGCCGCCGAAGGCGCGCGCGCATTTGTTTACGGCGTTCTCCGGTTCGGCGCGGCCGGGCGGCACCGGCCTCGGCCTTGCCATCGCGCGCGAAATCATGCGCGCCCATGGCGGCGACATCGCGCTCGAGCGGAGCGACGCAGGCGGCACGGTGTTCGCGCTGACGTTGCCGGCCGGCGGCGAAGCCGCCTAGTCGAACGCCAGCAGTTCGGATTTCAGATAGGCGCTTTCCGGCAGGAACGGATGCACCGGATGGTCCGGCGCCGCGCCCGCGCTCTGCAAGATGCGGCCCGTGCGGCCGGCATCGAAGACGCCGCGCCGGACGGCTTCGGCGAACTCGGCGACGCCGACATTGTGCGAACAGGACGCGATGAACAGCATGCCGTGCGGCGCCACGACCGAGGCCGCCAGCCGCGCGAGCTTGCGATAGCCGCGCAAGCCCGCGCCAAGATCCTTCTTCGATTTGACGAAGGCGGGCGGATCGGCAACGACGATGTCAAAGCGCTCGCCGGCGGCCGCCAGTCGCTCGAACTCGGCAAAGGCCTCGGCGCGCGCGAAGCGACAGCGTGCTTCGACGCCGTTGGTTGCCGCAGCGCGACTGGCGAGCGCGAGCGCGGTTTCCGAGCGGTCGATGGCGACCACGGACGATGCGCCGGCACGCGCCGCCGTGACCGCGAAGCCGCCAGCAAAGCAATAGGCGTCGAGCAACCGGCACCCCTTCGCCAGCGCGGCGACCGCCCGGCGGTTCTCGCGCTGGTCATAGAACCAGCCGGTTTTCTGACCGGCCATTGGATCGGCAAAGAAGCGGGTGCCGTTTTCGACGAATTCGACCGCACCGTCGAGCGTGCCGGCAGCAAGCCGGACTTCCTCCGCCAGGCCTTCGAGCTTGCGGCCGGCGCCGTCGTTGCGCAGGACGATGGCCTTGGGCGCCAGAACCAGGGCGAGCGCGCCGACGATCTCGCCTTCAAGCCGCGCCACGCCGGCGGTATTGAGTTGGGCGACGACGATGTCACCGAACCGGTCGATCACCAGGCCTGGCAGGCCGTCGGCTTCGGCGTGAACGGCACGGTAGAAAGGCTCGGGATAGAGCCGATGGCGCAAGGCAATCGCCGCTTTGAGCCGCGCCGCGATGAACGCGCGATCGACGACACAGGCCGGATCGCGGTCGACGATGCGGGCGGCGATCAGCGCATGTGGGTTGAACGTCGCCACGCCGAGCGGCTTGCCCGAACCGGCCGCGAGGCGCACCAGGCTGCCCGGCGGTAGCGCCTTGGCGGCCTTATCCATCTGAATCTCATTGGAATAGAGCCATGGATGGCCTTGCTCGGCGCGTTTGTGCCGGCCGGGCAATAGGCTGACGACCGGATAGCCGCCGGCACTCACCGCTTAACGCCGCGCGCGCTGGCGATCGGCGGCGCGAATTGCGGCTCGATATCCCAGGGAAACAGGATCCAGGTGTCCTGGCTCACTTCGGTGATGAAGGTGTCGACCAGCGGCCGGCCTTTGGGCTTGGCATAGATCGTCGCGAAATGCGCCTTGGGCAGTAGCCGCCGCACGACCTCGGCGGTGCGGCCGGTATCGACCAGATCGTCGATGATCAGATGGTCGGCGCCGTCACCGGCGGCGCTTTTCAGAACCTTGACCGGTCCCTGGTCACGATCGTCATAGCTGGCGATGCAGACCGTATCGACCAATCGCACGTCGAGCTCGCGCGCGACGATTGCCGCCGGGACCAACCCGCCGCGTGTTACGGCGATGACGCTGCGCCACGGACCGAGATCGAGCAACCGCCAGGCGAGCGCCCGCGCGTTGCGGTGCAGCTCTTCCCACGAAACCGGAAACGTCTTGGTGTAAGGCTGCGGCACGGTCATGCCGCACGATAGCGCGCTGGACCCGCGCCGCCTAGCCGCGCCGGTCAGCGGACGTAGATGCGAACTTCGTTACTTTGAACGTCGGCGCTCGTCGTCGCCGACAGCGTCACGCGGTCAGCCGGCAGACCCATGTTGGTGAGCGAGCGCATGACGTCTTCCGCGTTGTGCTTGGACGCGTTCGAATTGACCGCAACCTGTGCCGCCGTGCCGGCGCTCGGCGCCACCGCGACGAGTTCGAAAGTGGCCGATGGCTTGCGCTCGAGCGCACGGCTGACCGCCGTGTAAAGCGCCTCCTCATAAGAGACATTCGGCCGGTCGAACCGGATCACCACCAGCGGATGGTTGCCGCCGGTTGCCGCCGGATGCGCCGTCGCTTCAGCATGCCGCGTCGGCAAATTGCTTCGGGTTACGGGCGCCGACGCGAAGGCCCGGCTCGCCAGGCTCGGTCCGAAGAGGCGGCCGTTCTTGATCGCTTGCGACAGCGTCACCAGGTTGTCGCGCTCGTTGGCGACGTAATTGCTCTGACGGGCGATTTCGTCGCTGACGCTGTTCAGCAGCGCGTCGAGCTTAACGGTGGTCGCATCGGTATCCGTCTGAATGGCCGTGAGCTGACGATGGTCCTCTTCGACCGCGCCCTGCAGCGAGAACGCCGCCTGGGTCGCGTTGGTCAGATAGGATGCGAGCGACGAATCGGCCGCCGCCTGCGTCGAAATCCGATTGAGCTGGCCGATGTCGCCGTTGATTCGATCAAGCGAGGTCTGCGCCTGGTTCCATGCGGCGACGAGATTCGGATTGCCGGGCGTCGTGCCGGTCTGCAAGCGCGAATTGATCCGCGCCACGGTGTCGAAATAGGCCTGGGAGTCGCGCTGAACCGACGCGCGGGCGGCGGCAAGTTCCTGTTCGCGCTGGGCAACGTTGCCCTTCAGCCGCTGCAGGTCGCCCCGCAGGCTTTGGACCTTCTGGCTGACGATCGTGTTCGTCGGCGCGCTCGAATTGTCATACGTCGAGCTCGGGCTGTTCGTCGGCTGCGGATTGAGCTCGGCCTGTGACGGCGGGATCGAGTAGGTGGTGGCTTGCTGTTGCGGTGGTGCCGCGGCAACCGTCGAATGCTCGCCAGACCAGTTCGTTCCGAACAGATCATCGGCATAAGCGCAGCCGCCAAGCAGCAACGCTGTCGCAAGGATAGCGCAATGGCTCGCACGAATTGACATGTCGGAATTGCCCCCGTTACGAACTGGCAGTTTACGCAACGCGGCAAACCCCGACAAGCGTTTAGCAGTCCGTATTTATCCGCCGAATGGCGCGGTACGGCGGCTTGCCATCGCCCCTTGATGCCGCTAGCTTGCGCCCCGATTTAAGCGGCAGATACGCCGTCGCGGCGCCCGTAGCTCAACTGGATAGAGCACCAGACTACGGATCTGGGGGTTGGGAGTTCGAATCTCTCCGGGCGCGCCATCGCCGGAATTTTGTGCAAACTTGCCGATAAGGCGCGCGCATGCCGGCCGCCGCCGATTTCGCGCGCCCTTGCCGCCCATGGCGGGAAGGCGGTAAGAGAGCCGCAGCCTCTTCCCGCGAAAGGTCAGGTCCGTGGCGCGCGGCCCCTCGGTCACCATCGTCACCGCCGGCGACGCGGGCTATTTCGGCCTGCTGACGGACCTCTTGGTTTCGTTGCGGCGTGGCCTCGGCGACCGGCTTCCGCCGTTGTCGATTCTCGATATCGGCTTCACCGATGCGCAACGCGACGGCCTCAAGCGTGAGTACGGCGCGACCATCGCACCGCTCGGCTGGGATCTCGTCTATCCGGCGCGTTCGCACCCACCCAATTCATTCAAAGTGCTCGCGGGCCGGCCGCATCTGCCGCGGCATTTTCCTGGTCATGACATCTATCTGTGGATCGACGCCGACTGTTGGGTCCAGGACACCGAGGTGCTCGAACTTTTCATCCGCGGCGCGGCCCGCGGCGAACTTGCGATCGTGCCCGAGATCGATCGTGGTTATTGGACCATCCACAAGCGGCCGAAATTCTGGGGCCAGAACCAGAAAGCGTTCGCGTGGGCGTTCGGTCTGCGCGAAGGCTATCGTTACGGCCGCAACGCCATCCTCAATGCCGGCGTGTTTGCCCTGCGAGGCGATGCGCCGCATTGGCGGCTGTGGTCCGAGAACTACGCCAGCGCCCTCCGGCGCTTCCACGTCGGTCCGCGCCCATATAGGGACAATATCAGTTTTTTCCTGGCGGATCAGACCTCGCTCAACCGCGCCGTGTTCGTCCAAGGTGCGCCGGCGACGCTGCTGCCCGCTTATTGCAACTGGTTCTGCGGCAAAGGCACGCCGATGTTCGATCGCGAGCGCAATCTCGTGGTCGAACCGCATGAGCCGCACCGGCCGCTCGGTGTCATTCATCTGGCCGGCAGCGGCATGAAAGAACGCGTTTGGTCGCTGAAGACGCTGCAAGGCGGCACGGTCGAAACCCGCCTCACCTATTCCGCGGTGCAGGCGCTGCCGGCTGTAACCATCGGGCGTGTCGCGACGACGCGCGGCTAGGACGCGAAGAACGCGCGCAGCGCCGCCGCGGTTTCCGCCGGACACTCCTCGGGAACGTAATGGCCGGAGGGCAAGGCTTCGGCGCCGATGATGTTGCTCGCATAATCGCGCCAGACCGCGAGCGGCTGGTGATTGCCGCCGACGCCGCCAGTCGCACCCCACAGCAGCAGGACCGGACAGTCGATCCGGCGTCCGGCGGCAACATCAGCGCTGTCCATCGCCAGATCGACGCCGAATGTCGCGCGATAATCCTCGCACATGCCGCGAACCGTCGCCGGATTCTTGAAGCAGCGCAGATATTCGGCCAGCGCCTCGGGTGCGAAAAACTTCATGCCGGCCGGGCCTTTGCTCAGCTTCCGCCGCAGATAGAACTCGGGATCGGCGAGCATCAGCCGCTCGGGCAAGTCGGCGGGCTGCGCCATGAAGAACCAATGCCACGAGAACAACCCCCAGGCCCGCGAGACGTGGTTGAGCAAGTGATGGGTCGGAATGATGTCGATGATCGCCGCGCGCGTAACTTTATCCGGGTGGTCGAGACACATGCGATGCAGGACGCGCGCACCGCGATCGTGGCCGGCGGCGGCGAAGCGCGTGAAGCCGAGCTTGGCCATCACCTCGACATTGTCCTGCGCCATGGCGCGAAACGAATAGTTGGCGTGGTCCGCGACGGGCTCGGGCTTCGAGGAATCGCCATAGCCCCGGAGATCGGTGCAGACGACGGTAAATTCCTTGGCCAGGACGGGCGCGACCCGATGCCACGATACATGCGTGAACGGATTGCCGTGCATCAGCAGCACCGGCGGACCTTTGCCGCCGCGGACCGTGACGATGCGCGCGCCGCCGGTCTCGATCTCCGTTCGGGTAAAGCCTTCGAACACGCCGCCCCCTCGCACCGGAAGCCTGGAAGATAGTGTGCCGCGATAGCATCAGCGCGCCAGCATCGCGACTCGCTTGGACCGAATCCCTAGCGGTTCGGCGTTTGAAAACTACTAGCTATGGTTGAGTCTACACTTAAAGAGTGGTTAAAAACCCCTTGATTTACTTGAGAAATTAATTTTACCTTAACCACATCCTTTCGGCGCTGCCGGAGGATCGCTTTTCCCGAAAACCGGGGGACGACATGACGACGGTAACGCAGCTCGCCGCTCTCGTGCAGGACCGCTTGGCGGCCGCCCGCGGCGCCGACATCGAGCATCTGCCCGATCCCGTCGAAGCCGCGATTGCCGGCCAGCGTTTCCGCGAATTCGAACTCGAATACGATTCCGCAAAGAAAATCCTGTTTTGCTACTTCAAGTACGCTGGCCGGCCGTGCTTCACGCCGGCGTTGTTGCGCGAGGCGCAGTCGATCCAGCGCATGGTGCGCGGCCTGTTCGGTGACCGCGTCGTCGGCGAACCGCCGCTGCGCTATCTGGTGCTCGGCTCGCGCACGCCACAGATCTGGAACCTGGGCGGCGACCTCGAACTGTTCTCCACCCTGATCCGCAACCGCGACCGCGCCGCGCTGCGCCGCTATGCGCACAGCTGTTGCGAGCTTGGCTTCACCAACGCCACCGGCCTCGGTTTCGATCTGCCGGTGATTTCAGTCGCCCTGGTGCAGGGCGATGCGCTGGGTGGCGGCTTCGAGGCGGTGCTGAGTTCGAATCTGATCGTCGCCGAGCGCGGCGCCAAGTTCGGCCTGCCGGAAATCCTGTTCAACCTGTTCCCCGGCATGGGCGCCTACAGCTTCCTCGCGCGCCGCATCGCGCCCGGCATCGCCGAGCGTTTGATCATGGGCGGTGAAATTTATTCCGCCGAGCAACTCCACGCGCTTGGCGTCGTCGACGTGCTGGCGGCCGATGGCCAGGGCGTGCAGGCGTTCTATGACTTCATCGGCCGGCGTGAGCGGCGTTACGCCGCACAGCGCGCGATGTATCGTGCGCGCCGATTGGTCAATCCGGTGACGTTCGAGGAAATGACGCGCATTGCCGATCTGTGGGTCGAGGCGGCGTTCAAGCTCGAAGAGGCCGATCTCAAGCGGATGGAACGGCTGGTCACCGCACAGGAACGGCGCGGCGTGCGCGCTTAGCGCCGCGGCCGGCGAGCATACTCTTCAACACGACGGCTTGATTGCGGCGCGCATCTCGCGCACCGAAGACCAGCGTGATGCGCCCTTGCCGAGCCCGCGCGCGCAACTGTGCGAAAGCCTCCGGCCGGCGCTTCAGCTCGGCGCGGTAGCGTCGGCGGAATTCGCTCCAGCGCGCCGGATCGTGACCAAACCATTGCCGCAGCGCCGCGCTCGGCGCGACGTCCTTGAGCCAGAGATCGATACGCGCTTTGGCCTTCTTGATGCCGCGCGGCCAAAGCCGGTCGACCAGGATTCGGGTTCCGTCGCGCGACGACGGCGGATCATAAGCCCGCTTCAGGTTGACGTCGGGTCGCGCCGCCATCACGGCGCCCGCACGGTGACCGCGGCGACGCGCGGCGTCAGCAACGGCGGCCCGTAGAGAACGACAAACAAGCCGAAGGCCCCGGTCCAAGCGCCACCCGCGAGGTTCAGCATCAACAGATACTGTGCGCCAGCAAGAGGCGCCAACAGGCGCAGCACGGCCGCGATGGTGACGAGAACGTAGATCGCCGTCGTGCCGTGCCCGGCGGTCAGCTTCCGGCCGGTATGGCCCAGCGAGGCGCGCGTCATCACCGCCAGCGTCATGGTGCCGATGGCGCCGACGGTGAGCGCATGCAACGCCGCCGTCGCCGGCAAGAGCGGTGCGACCCGATTCACCGCCAAAAGCAGGAACCCGAGCGCCAGCCAGCCATAACCGAGATGCAGCACCCACAACAGCGGCTCGCGCCAGGTGCCGGCGCCGCGCCAGCGCGCCAGCCGGACGCCTTGCGCCATAGCGGCAAGCAGCGCCAGCCAAGCCGTCGCCGCGGCTTCGGGCGCCGCGATCCAGGCGATCAACGCCAGGGCCGTTGCGCCGAGCGCGCCGCGATCCGCCCAGCCGAACGACGCCGGCGCAGAGCCGTCCGGGCGTTGCCGGGTCAACCAGTTGCGCGTGAAGCTCGGCACGATGCGGCCGCCGATCAGGCTGATCAGCATCAGAAACGTGGCGATACCGATGCGGTTGCCGAGTTCGCTGCTCGCCGACCAGCCGAGCGCCTCGGCGTGAACCAATGCGTTGCCTGCAAGCAGCAGCGTCAGCGCGCCCACCATCGGCAAATTGCGCCAGTTGCGGCCGGCGACGATTTCACGTGCGATCACCGCGACGAACGCGACGGGAAAGGCAAGATCGAGCATGGCAGCCGCCGCGGCGCCGATGTCCGCCGAAAGCAGCACGGCGAGGCGGCCGGCGATCCACAACATCGCGAGGCCCGCCAGCGGCGCGCCTTGCAGCGGCATGCGTCCGGTCCAGTTCGGAATCGCGGTCAGCATGAACCCCGCGACGGTCGCCGCGGCATAGCCGTAAATCATCTCGTGCGCGTGCCAGATCGGCGGCGACAGCAGTGTCGGCACGGCCCCCGCGCCGGCGAAAAACGCGAGCCACAACGGTACTGCCAGCGCCGCCCATGCCGCCGCCAGCAGGAAAAACGGACGGAAACCGGCGGACAACAGCGCTGACCCGCTGTGGGAACGATAGCGCGGAATGGCGTTCACGGCGTCAGACTCCGGCGACGAAAAGGCTCACGCCGCAAGCTTAGGAGCGTGCCCGGATGCAACTCAACCGTAAGGATCGTGGTGTCTTTGCCTTAGCCCCGCCGTTCGGCGCGGGTCATCTGCTCGAGGCTGGCGTCGAGCCGCGAGAATTCATTGACGATCTTGTCAAAGTAGGCCGGGCCGGTGCGCGTGAGGTCGTTGGCCGTCACTTCGCGCATCGCCGTCAGCGCCT
>JAGWIH010000328.1 GCA_028866355.1 Alphaproteobacteria bacterium | reverse complement strand
GCAGCGACGAGAAATGCAAGGCGTGCGAGAAGCTCGGCGCGACGCGCGCCATCGACTACAAGCGCGAGGATTTCGTGAAGGTGGTGAAGGAGACGACCGGCAACCGCGGCGTCGATCTCATTCTCGACATGGTGTGCGGTCCCTATGTGCCGCGCAACATCAGCGCGCTGGCGGTCGACGGCCGCTGTGTCACCATCGCGCTCTTGGGCGGCAATCTCGCCGAGGTCAATTTCGGCGTGGTGATGATGAAGCGCCTGACGCTCACCGGCTCGACGCTGCGCGCCCGTGCGGTCGAGCAGAAGGGCGCCATCGCCGCGGCGCTCAAACGCGAGGTCTGGCCCTTGCTGGAATCCGGCAAGGTCAAGCCGGTGATCCACAAGACCTTTCCGCTCAAGGAGGCCGCGGCCGCCCATGCCTTGATGGAAAGCTCGGCCCATATCGGCAAGCTCGTGCTGACGATTTGAGGCCCGATTTCCGCTTTTCAGGCGAGGCCCGAGCGACTATATAAACCGCATCCAAGACATGGGCAGGTGGCCTGGAAAGCGCTTTTAGGCGCGAGTTTGGCCATTGCCATCAGGAGAAACACATGTCGCTGCCGTTGATGCCCCGCGCGACCGCCGTGTGGCTGGTCGAGAACACCCCGTTGACCTTCGACCAGATCGGCGAATTTACCGGCCTGCACGGGCTTGAGGTCCAGGCGATCGCCGACGGCGAAGTCTCGACCCAGATGCACGGCCTCGATCCGGTGGCGAACGGCCAGCTTACCCAGGACGAGCTCGATCGCTGCATCAAGGACCCGAACGCGCGGCTCAAGCTCGCCAAGGAAGCGCTGCCCGAGCAGGTGGTGAAGCACAAAGGCCCGCGTTACACGCCGATCGCCAAGCGCCAGGACAAGCCCGACGCCATCGCCTGGCTCCTGAAGAGCCATCCGGAGCTCAGCGACGGCCAGATCTCCAAGCTCGTCGGCACGACCAAGCCGACGATCCATGCCGTGCGCGACCGCACCCATTGGAACACGCCCAACATCAAGCCGCGCCATCCGGTGGCGCTGGGCCTGTGCACGATGGAGGATTTGGAGAAGGCGGTGGCGCGCGCCAATCGCGGCAAGAAGCCGGAAGAGGGCAAGCCGCTGGTGCAGCCGCCCGGCGCCGAAGACATCGCCGCCGCGAGCGAAGAGCCGGCGGCTTAGCCGCTATCTGTTCGCGTACCCCGCGCCTTTGAGGTGCGTGGCGTAGGTCGCGCAGCTTGCCGCATTGGGTCCCGGATACGCCATTATAGGGCTGACGCCATTTACCGATGCGCCCAACGACGCCCGGCAGCAATTAAACATCGCGCATCGGCGCATCGGGCGCGACTGGAACGTGAAGGGCCACCGGTAACACCCCGACGCCCTGCCTTTGCGGGCGATGCGCAGGCCCGGCCAGTCGGGTGACGAAGTATATGCCGACGGTAATCGGTAGGATGCCAACGAGGTCGCGCAACTCGACATGCTCGCCAAGCAAAAGCCATCCAAAGAAGACGCCGAGGGGCGGCATGAGGAAGTGATAGGCACTGGCGGCACTCGGGCCGATTACGGTTAGGAGGTGAAACCAGATCACATAGGCGAGGATCGAGACGAATAGAACTAGGAACGCGAGCGCCCATAACAAGCGCCATGTGGGCACAACGTCGCTCACGGATTCGAAGGTAAATGCGAACGGCGCGACGGCGACGCCGGCTACCAAATTCTGGATGCCAGTGCCGATCCAAAGACCGGCCGCCGGCTTCAGGCGTTTGAACAAGATCGTGCCCGCCACCAACGCGGTCAGCGCCGCGACCGCGAATGTGATCCCGATCGGCGCATCGGCTCCGATCGCGATCCGATGCTCGACGATGACGGCCACGCCGAGGACCCCGAGCCCGAGCCCCGCGGCCTTCCGCCAGGTCATCGGCTCGGCGAGAAACGCGCTCGCGAGCACGGCAGTGAGGACGGGGTTGGCGCTGGCGATCAGCGCGGCGAGACCAGCGGCGACGGTGGTCATCGCGAGTTGGTTGAGCCCGAGATAGAGCGCATTGTTCGCAAGCCCCAGTACGACCAGCACGCCGACATCGCGCCGGGAAATGTGCCAAGCTCCCGGGCGCGCGGCCGCTACGATCAAGGTCAGGCCCCCCGCCAGCAGGAAGCGCGCCGTAATAAGCAGCAGCGGCGGACAATCGATCAGCGCCGCCTTGGCCGCCGCAAAGGCCGCGCTCCACAGCAGGCAGAAGGTGACGATGAGGACCGGGATTCGGTAGGGCTGTAGCGACATTCACGGCACCAATCTGCGTGGCGACCCGAACGCTATGCCCAGGCATTACTATTTGACAATTAAATGATATAATAGTTAGCAGTTGAAAAACGAATGGATGGAGCATGCTCGATCTTCAGCTGTTGCGCAGCTTTGTGTCGGTGGTGGACGCCGGGAGCTTCACCGG
>JAGWIH010000327.1 GCA_028866355.1 Alphaproteobacteria bacterium | reverse complement strand
GTGTTGCCCTGCGCGTCGGTGATGGTGATCATCGTGTTGTTGAAGGTGGCGTTGACGTGCGCCACGCCGGCCGTGATGTTCTTGCGCTCGCGCCGACGGATGCGCGATGCACCCGGTGCGCCGGCCGCGGCGCCGGTTCCGGTTGCGGCCGCGCCGGCTTTTTCCGCAGGAGCTGCAGGAGGCTTCGCCATGATCGATTCCGTTCCCTTTATCCTTTAGCCGGCGCGATCTTCTTGCCAGCAATCGACTTGGCAGGTCCCTTGCGCGTGCGGGCGTTGGTGTGCGTGCGCTGACCGCGGACCGGCAGGCCCTTGCGATGGCGTAGGCCGCGATAGCAGCCGAGGTCCATCAGGCGCTTGATGTTCTGCGCCACGTTGCGGCGCAAATCGCCTTCGACGGTATGGTTCTTGTCGATCAACTCGCGGATGCGGAGGATCTCGCCGTCGGTCAGCTCGTGCACGCGCCGCGCCGGCGGAATGGCCAATTCCTTGCAGATTTTTTCGGCCGTCGTGCGTCCGATGCCATGGATGTACATCAATCCAATGGGGACACGTTTTTGACTCGGAATATTGACGCCGGCAATGCGCGCCACTGCGCTTCTCCGTTCAGCTCGCGATGTTGGACACGACCCAGGCCCGCACCAGGCCGAGGGCGCGGATTATAGAAATCCGAGCCTCAAAGTCAACCATTCGGGGCGGCTCCCGGGCTTTCTAAAATCGTTTCAATCTGGGTGGCGACCCGGTCGATCGGCGCCATGCCATCGACCGTCCGCAGCACGCCTTTGGCCCGGTAATAGGGCAGAATCGGCGCGGTCAGATCGCGGTAGGTGTTGAGCCTGGCCTTGACGGTCTCCGGGCGGTCGTCGGCCCGGCGGACGAACTCGCGGGCGCCGCAGGTGTCACAGACCCCTTCCTGGCGCGGCTGGTGGTGGCGGTCGTGATAGGACGCCCCGCATTTGGCGCAGGAAAACCGGCCGGCGATACGATCGATCAGCGCCGCGTCGTCGACCTTCATCTCGATGACGCAGTCGAGCTTCAACCCCTTGCGCGCCAGCATGGCGTCGAGCGCCTCGGCCTGCGGCTGGGTCCGGGGGAAGCCGTCCAGGATGAAGCCTTTGCCCTTGGGCAACCGATCGATGCGCGCGGCAATGAGGTCGACCATGATGTCGTCCGAGACCAGCTGGCCGGAATCCATGATCGCTTGGACCTTCTTGCCGAGCGGCGTGCCCGAAGCGCGCTCGGCCCGCAGCATGTCGCCGGTCGAAAGCTGAACCAAGCCGTGGCGTTCTTCGAGACGTTTGGCCTGAGTTCCCTTGCCGGCACCGGGTGGCCCCAGCAGGATCAGGTTCACCGCGTACCCCCGCGCAGCTTCGCCTTCTTGATCAGGCCTTCGTACTGATGCGCCAGCAGGTGCGAATGGATCTGGGCAACCGTGTCCATCGTCACGCTGACCACGATCATCAGGCTGGTACCGCCGAAATAGAACGGCACCGCGTACTCCGAGCGCATGAATTCCGGCAGCACGCAAACGCCGGCGAGATAGAGCGCGCCGACCACGGTTAGCCGGCTCAGCACATAGTCGAGATATTCGGCGGTGTTGGTGCCCGGCCGGATGCCCGGGATGAAGCCACCGTACTTGCGCAGATTGTCCGCCGTCTCCGTCGGGTTGAAGACGATCGCGGTATAGAAAAAGGTGAAGAACAGGATCAGGGCGGCGTAGAGCACGAGATAGAGCGGATGGCCCGGCCCGAGATAGGCCGCCACTTCGGCGAGGACGCCGGTCTGGTTGCTGCCGAAGCTCACCACCGTGACGGGCAGCAGCAGCAACGACGAGGCGAAAATCGGCGGAATCACGCCCGAGGTATTGAGTTTCAACGGCAGGTGCGACGCCTCGCCGCCGAACATCTTGTTGCCGACCTGGCGCTTTGGATATTGCACCAAGATGCGCCGATGGGCGCGCTCCATGAAGACGATGAAGGTGATGACCGCAACCGCGCCGACCAGCACCGCCATGATGAAGAAGGTCGACAACGCGCCGGTGCGGCCCAATTCCAACAGCGCCGCGAGCGCCGACGGCATGCGCGCGATGATGCCGGCCATGATGATGAGCGAGATGCCGTTGCCGATGCCGCGAGCGGTGATCTGCTCGCCGAGCCACATCAGGAAGACGGTACCGCCGGTCATCGTCACCACCGCGGTCAGAAGGAAGAACGGGCCCGGGTGGAGGACGGCGGCGCCGGAGCTGCTGTGCAGGCCCTCGATGCCGACCGCGATGCCATAGGACTGGATCGCCGCCAGGAACACCGTGCCGATGCGCGTATACTGGTTGATCTTCTTGCGGCCGAGCTCGCCTTCCTTCTTCAAGGCCTCGAGCTGCGGCGACACCGCCTGCATCAGCTGAATAATGATCGATGCCGAGATGTACGGCATGATGTTGAGCGCGAAGATCGTCATGCGCCCGA
>JAGWIH010000326.1 GCA_028866355.1 Alphaproteobacteria bacterium | reverse complement strand
GTCAGCGCGAACCCCAGCAGCACGTCGCGGAACACGCGATCGCGGACCGCCGGATTGCGGCCGACGGCGCTCACGAAGGAGCCGAAGAGATTACCGATGCCGACGCCGGCGCCGGCGACGCCGATCGTGGCAAGGCCGGCACCGAGGTCGCGGGCAAGGAGGGCAGAGTCGATATCCATGTCAGAGATCCTTTCCAATCTGGCGAACTTATGGACGAAGTGGTTTGGCGGCGCAACGCTCGACTGATGGTCAGTGCATATGGATGGCGTCGTGCAGATAAAGACAGGTGAGCACGGCGAAGACATAGGCCTGCAGCACGGCGACCAGGAATTCGAGGGCCGCCAATGCGACGTTCAGGCCGAGCGGGATGATCGAAGCCACGACGCCGACCGCGCCCATGCTTGCGACCAAAAGCAGCATGAAGCCGGCGAACACCTCCCACATCACGTGGCCGGCGGTCATGTTGGCGAAAAGTCGGACCGAAAGGGAGATCGGACGGGAGGCATACGACACGATCTCGATCGGGATCAACAACGGCAGAAGCCAAACGGGAACGCCGGGCGGCGAGAAGAATTTCAGGAAACCGATGCCGTGATACCAGAAACCGACGGCGGTCGAGAGCAAGAAGACGAAGACGGCGAGCGCGCCGGTGATCGCGATGTGGCTCGTGAAGGCGAAGAAATACGGAAATAGGCCGAGCACATTGCCGAGCAGAATGAAGGCGAAGAGCGTGAACACGAAGGGAAAGAAGCGCACGCCTTCCGGCCCGATCGTGTCGAGCACCATCTGGTGGACAAACTCGTAGGTCAACTCGGCAAGGCCCTGTAATCGACCGGGCACGAGCGCGCGATGCCGAAGCGCGACAACGAAGAGCGCCACCACGATGACCGCGGCGAGCAGCATCATTTCGTTCGAATTGGTGAACTCGGACACGCGGCCCAGCCTGCCGAGTCCGGTCGTCAGCTTGAATTGGCCGAGCGCGTCGATCGCCTGTTCCTGCGCCATATCGTATCCCGCTTCAGTCCTTCGTCTTTCCCGTCGCCCGAATCAGGTTGAGAACACCGGCCGCTGCGCCGATCGGGACGAAACCGACCATGAACCACGGCGAAGTGTGGAACAGCTTGTCCAACCCGTAGCCGATCGCAACGGCGACGGCGAGCGCCGCAACCATTTCGGCGCCCAGCTGCATCGCGAAGCTGAACGCGTTGCCCTCCGGTGCGCGTGAAGCGGCCTCGTCATTGTCCAATCCGGCATCACGCCGGGCGGCTTCGAGGCGTTGATCGAACGACCCGCGGTCGCCATGCTCTTTGTCCGGATCCTGACCCATGATTGACCCAACCACTGGGAATGTTTGAAGAATTTCCCTGCGGCACGGGCACGCGGCAGCTCCCCCCGTGCCCGAAAGGCGCGCAACTTCTAAAAGGCGCCACCGGGCGAGTCAAGCGCGGGAAGGCGCCGAATCAGGCGGTGCGACGAAGCTGCTCGACGCCCTGGAGATCGACCGAAACCAGCTGCGAAACGCCCTTTTCGCCCATGGTCACGCCGTAAAGCCGATCGACGCGCGCCATGGTCAGGCGATGGTGGGTGATGATCAGGAATCGCGTCTCGGCGCTTTCCGCAATTTCGGCGACCAGGCGACAGAACCGATCGACGTTCGCGTCATCAAGCGGCGCGTCGACCTCGTCCAGCACGCAGATCGGAGCCGGGTTGGTTAGGAAGACGGCGAAGAGAAGCGCCAGTGCGGTGAGCGCCTGCTCGCCGCCCGACAGCAGCGTCAGGTTCTGCAATTTCTTGCCCGGCGGACTCGCCATGATCTCGAGGCCGGCTTGGAGCGGATCGTCGTCCTCGCCCGGGTCGAGCCGTAGATGCGCGTTGCCGCCGCCGAAGAGCCGCGCGAACAGCTTGCCGAAATGATCGTTCACCTGCGTGAAGGCGGCGAGCAGCCGCTCGCGGCCTTCGCGGTTAAGTGCGGTTATACCCTGGCGCAGCTTGGCGATGGCGCCGACCAGATCTTCGCGCTCGCGGTTGAGTCCGTTCAAGCGTTCCTCGATCTCGCGCGATTCCGCTTCGGCGACCAGATTCACCGGCCCCATGTTCTCGCGCTCGCGCAGCAGGCGGTCGAGGCGCGTGGTGGCGGCGCCGATGTCGGGCAATTCCTCGTCGGGTTCGATGCCGGCGGCCGCCAAAACACCGTCGGGTTTCGCCTGCAGTTTTTCGGCGATGGCGTCGGCGATGGTCGTGCGTGCCAGCACCGCCTGATCGCGCACGCCTTCGGCGCGCACGCGCTCCTCGCGCGCTTCGCCGGCGGATGCCTCGGCGGCGCGCGCCGTCTTGTCCGCTTCGGTCAGCTTGCTTTCGCCCGCCGCCAGCGCATCGGCGGCTTGATTGCGGCGCGTGGTCGAGGCGGCGATGGTTTCGGCCAGCTTGTCGCGCTCGGCCGCGATTTCCTGCGGCCGCTGCGCCAGCGATTCGATCTCGGCGTGAAG
>JAGWIH010000030.1 GCA_028866355.1 Alphaproteobacteria bacterium | reverse complement strand
CAATTTGCCCGGCGCGCGCGCCGGCGCCTATCCCAGCTTCGCCCGCAAGCTGAGCCGCGATCTCGACGCCATCTTCGCCGCTCCGGCGGCGAACGCCATTCTGGCGGCGATACGCGCCGAACGGCCGCGCACGACAACAGGCACTTAATGGCCAGGCGGCTCCGCGCCGAGCGTTAAACCGAAAGGCGGCAATGCGATGCCATCCGTCGACGGCGCCGTAACGAACGGCAGATCTGCCGGCGCGAAGGGCGGCAAGCGGTTCGCCGGCACCGACACCGGCTCCGGCGAAAGGTTGAACAGCGCGACGGTGGATTCGCCGTTGAGCCGGCAGCGCCAGCCGACAACCGGATCGGGCAAATCGAACAACTCAGTCTCGCCAAGCGCGAGCGACGGACGCGCGCGGCGATAGCCGATCATCCGCCGGTAGGTGGCCAGCGTCGAATTCCCGTCGGCCTCTTGCCGATCGACCGCCATCGCCGCATGCACCGGATCGACCGGCAGCCACGTGCGGTTGCCGTTCGAGAAGCCGGCGTTCGGTGCATCGGCCGCCCACGGCATTGGCGTCCGCGCGCCGTCGCGGCCGGCATGGGCGGGATAGAACGCACGGCCGAACGGGTCGCGGATATCCGTCGCGGCCACCGGGCTGTTCGGCAGTCCGAGCTCCTCGCCTTGATAGAGACAGACGCTGCCCGGCAGGCTGAGCAGCATTGCCATCTGCAATCGCGCAAAGGCGGCCGGCGCCCGGCCGGCAGGATTCCAACGCGACACGGCGCGTTCGACGTCGTGATTGCTGAACGCCCAACAGAGCCAGCCGGCGTGATTGAGCGTCCCGGCATCGACAACCGCTTGGCGGAAAATTCCGGGCGTAAACGCCGCCTTCATCACGCCCAGCGTGTAGGCCATGTGCAGCCGCGTCACGCCGGTCAGCCGGGCGATGCGGTCGAACGCGCCGGGCTCGCTCGAAATTTCGCCGATCGTCGCACAGCCAGGGAACCGGTTCACGAATTCGCGGATGCGGCTCATCAGCAAGGCGATGCCGGGCGGCGTCATGTCGTGGACGTGCCGCTGCATGTGGAACGGATTCCACGGCTTGGCGGCGCCCGGCGGCAAGGGCCGAACCGGATTGGAACCGAGCGCCTCGTCGTGCAGCATGAAATCGACGGCATCGAATCGGAAACCGTCGACGCCCCGCGCGAGCCAAAATTCCGCGTTGGCGAAATGCGCATCAAGAACGGCCGGGTTCCGAAGATTGAGCTTGGGCTGCGACGTCAGAAAATGATGCAGATAATACTGTCGACGCGACGCGTCCCAGCACCAGGCACTGCCGCCGAAGACCGACAGCCAATTGTTCGGCGGCGCGCCGTCGGACGCCGGGTCGGCCCAAACATACCAATCGGCCTTCGGATTGGTGCGCGACGCGCGGCTCTCCGCGAACCAAGCGTGCTCCCCGGCCGTGTGGCTCCAGACTTGGTCGATGATGATCTTCAAGCCGAGCGCATGGGCGCGCGCGACGACGGCATCGAAATCCGCAAGCGTACCGAAGCGGGGATCAACCGAACGGTAATCGGCCACGTCGTAGCCGAAATCCCGCATCGGCGAGCGATAGAACGGCGAGATCCAGATCGCATCGACGCCAAGCGACGCAATGTGCGGCAGACGTTCGAGCAACCCCTTGAGATCGCCGAAGCCGTCGCCGTCGGTGTCGAAGAAGCTTGGCAGGTAGACTTGGTATATCACCGCGCCCCGCCACCACTCGCGATGAACAGTCGAGACCATCAGACCACGATTCGTTACGGCGACCGAGCGCCACCCAATCCAAGTTCGTTATTATTACGGGACGATGTCGATTCGACGCAACCGCCGCGCCGAATTTAAGATGCACGCGACTCGTGATCTGCCGTTAGATGCTCCCAATCGCGCAGATGCAGCGCGCGATTCCAGCTCAAATTCCGTACGTGCGCGCCGTCGGGGCCGTCGAGCAAGGTTTGCAGCTGCAGACGCGCGCGCGATACGCGGCTCTTCATCGTGCCAACCGCACAGCGGGCCATCGCGGCCGCCTGCTCGTAGGAAAAGCCGCTCGCGCCGACGAGCACCAGCGCCTCGCGCTGGACCGGCGACAGCGTGCTGAAGGCGCCTTCGAAATCGCGCATGCGCAGGTGCCATTCCTGGCCGCCGCTCACCGCCGATGAATCGCGTACGGCTTCGACGTCGATTGGGGCGATGCGCCCCTGGCTGCGTTTTTCCGTGAAATAGGCGTTGCGCAAGATCGTGGTCAGCCACGCCTTGAGATTGGTTCCGGGCTGAAATTGGTGCGCATGACTCAAAGCACGCAGAACGGTCTCCTGCACGAGATCGTCGGCGAGCGCCCGATCCTGCGCAAGCATGCGGGCAAATGCGCGAAGATGCGGCAGATAGGGAACGATATCGTCGGTGAGCCGTTCGGCCATTTCTTGCTCCTTGTTGTTGAGCGCCTCGGTCACTGAGCGCCTTGCGTTCGTGCGTGACGTTCAAGGTGCGAAGAAATCGTGCGAACAGCAATCGGGGTTGCCCTGATATCACGCGTTAATCACACTGAGCGCGCGACGTTCCCGTACGCGTCCACGGTTTCGCCACAATCGGTGACAAGACGAAGACAGGCCTGGATGAAGCGGCGCAACCTGCCATAAGCTGTTGGCCGCAACCAAAAACCGCAACCGCGGCCAAACTCAACCAGCGGAAAAACAATGCAACTGGGAGTCGTCGGTCTGGGCCGCATGGGCGGCAACATCGTGCGGCGCCTCACGGCGCGTGGACACGAATGTGTCATCTACGATCGGTCGCCGGGCGCGATCGCCGCGCTTGCGAAGCAAAAAGGCGCCACCGGATCGGGCGGCTTGCCCGATTTGGTTCGGCGGCTGCAAGCGCCGCGCGCCGTTTGGGTGATGCTGCCCGCCGGCGAAATCACCGAGCAAACCGTGACGGAACTCGGCACGCTGCTTGCCGCCGGCGATACGATCATCGACGGCGGTAATTCCTTCTGGCAGGACGATGTTCGTCGCGCCAAGACGCTGGTGGAGAAGAACATCCATTATGTCGACGCCGGCACGAGCGGCGGCATCTGGGGTTTGGAGCGCGGCTATTGCCTGATGATCGGGGGCGCCAAGGACGTGGTCGAACGGCTCGATCCGATCTTCGCGGCACTGGCGCCGGGCCGCGGCGACATTCCGCCGACGCCGCATCGCGAGGGGCGCGACCCGCGGCCCGAACAAGGCTATCTTCATGCTGGGCCGCCCGGTGCCGGACATTTCGTCAAGATGATCCACAACGGCATCGAGTACGGCTTGATGCAGGCCTATGCAGAAGGTTTCGATATCCTGCGCAATGCCAACCGCACCGACCTGCCAGCGGATCAGCGGTTCGATCTCAACGTCGCCGACATCGCTGAAGTTTGGCGCCGCGGCAGCGTGATTTCATCGTGGCTGCTCGACCTGACGGCGACAGCGCTGGCCGAGGACCCCGTGTTGCAGAACTACAGCGGCTACGTCGAGGATTCGGGCGAAGGCCGCTGGACGATCGCGGCGGCCCTGGCGGCGGCGGTACCGGCCGAGGTCTTGTCGGCCGCGCTCTACACCCGCTTCCGCTCACGCGAAAAGGCGAGCTTCGCGGAGAAGCTGCTGTCGGCCATGCGCAAAGGCTTCGGCGGCCACATCGAACACCCGGATAAAGGCTGATGGCGACCGCGACCCACGACCGGCCGCGTCGGGCCGATCCTTGTACGCTCGTGGTTTTCGGCGCGTCAGGCGACATGACGCAGCGGCTGCTGATGCCTGCGCTGTATCACCTTGCTGCCGCCAAGCTGTTGCCCGACGGCTTCACGGTCATCGGCGTGGCACGGTCGCCGATGACAGACGCGCAGTTCCGCAACCATATCAGCGACGGGCTGAGCAAGTTTACGGGCGTCGTGCCGGCCGCAGCGACACGCGCATGGCTGCTTCGGCGCCTGTCTTATATTGCCGGGGATTTCGACGATGCCGCGATGTTCAAGCGGCTGAACGCGGCGTTGCGTCAGCGGCGGCACGCAACGCACGGCAACACCCTCTTCTACATGGCGACGCCGCCAAACGTCTTCGCGCTTTTGGCCGAGCGGCTCGGTAAGGCAGGATTCGCACAACCGGCGCGCGGCGCCTGGTCGCGACTCGTGGTCGAAAAGCCGTTCGGCACAGACCTTGAATCGGCGCGCACGCTTAACAAGCGGATTCTTGCCGTCTTCACCGAAGAGCAGGTCTACCGAATCGATCACTTCCTCGGCAAAGAGACCGTGCAGAACATCCTGGCGCTGCGTTTCGCCAACAATCTGTTTGAATCGCTGTGGAACCGTGACCGCATCGACCATGTTCAAATCACGGTTGCCGAAACCGTCGATGTCGGCCGGCGTGGACGATTTTACGACACGACCGGTGCGCTGCGCGACATGGTGCCGAATCATCTGTTTCAACTGCTGTCGCTGATCGCCATGGAACCGCCCGCGGGCTTTTCCGCCGAAGCGGTGCGTGCCGAAAAAACCAAAGTGCTTCAGGCGATGCATGCCTACGATCACGCCACCGCGTTCGCTTGTGGCGTGCGCGCGCAGTACCGCGCCGGCAAGATCGGCCGCAAGGCGGTTACGGCCTATCGCCAGACCGCCGATGTGGCCCGCGGCAGCACGACCGAGACTTACGTCGCGCTCAAGCTGCTGATCGATACGTGGCGTTGGGCTGGCGTGCCGTTCTATCTGCGCACGGGCAAGGCGCTCAAGGCGCGGCGGACCGAGATCGCGATCAAATTCAAGGAGGCGCCGTTCGCGATATTCCGCGACACGCCGGTCGAAAGCTTGGCGCAGAATTTCGTCGTCATCGGCATCGCGCCCGACGAGGACATTGTCATTCAGTTCAACGCCAAGGTGCCGGGGCCGCAAATTCGGCTGCATGGCGTCGGCATGGAGTTCAAATACAAGGACTATTTCGCCGTCGCGCCCGAGAACGGTTACGAGACGCTGATTTATGATTGCATGATCGGCGACCAAACGCTGTTTCAGCACGCCGACGACGTCGAGGCGGCTTGGCGCGTCGTGCAGCCGTTTCTCGATTGCTGGCATCGCGACCGTGCCAACGGTCTCGATTTCTACGCCGCCGGCAGCGACGGCCCGCACGCCGCCGACGCGCTGTTGGCGCGCGACCATCGCCAATGGCGGCCGATTGCCGCCGGCGGTCCGCGATGACCGCGGCGGCTGCGCGCGCGCCGCGCTCCCTGCCTGGCCGGCGCGTCGTCCTGGCCGATGCGGAAATTATGGCGCGTAGCGCCGCTGCCTGGCTGCTCAATCGCGTCCTCGATACGCCCGGACGCGTCGCCGTCTGCCTGTCGGGCGGTAACACACCGCGGCCGGTTTATGCCTTGCTGGCCAAGCCGCCGTATCGCGATTGCTTTCCCTGGGATCGCGTCCATTGGTTCTGGGGCGACGAGCGCTGCGTGCCGCCCGACCATCCGCGCAGCAATTTCGCGATGGTTCGCGCCGTGTTGTTGAACCATGTTCCGATTCCGCCTGCACATATCCACCCCATCGCGGCTGCCGACGGGCCGGCACGCGGTGCGGCAACGTACGAGGACGAACTCAAGGGGTTCTATGGCGCCGATGCGTTCGCGTCCGGCCGGCCGCTGTTCGCGGCAACACTTCTCGGCCTCGGCGAAGACGGACATACGGCTTCGCTTTTTCCCGGCGTCGCCGCGCTGGCCGAACGTGTGCATTGGACCGCGGGCGTGCCCGAGGCGAAGCCCGAAGCGCGGGTGACCCTGACCTACCCCACCCTTAACTGCAGTGCGGCGGTTGCTTTTCTCGCGACCGGCCCGGCCAAGCGGCCGATCCTGCACCGGTTGGCACGTGGCGAGGATCTGCCCGCTGCCCATATCCAGCCGGTCGGCAATATCACGTGGTTTCTCGATCGTGACGCCGCACCATGACCGATCGCGCCCTGACGCCCGAAACGGAACCGCTGCCGCATCCCGTCGCCATCGAACGCGCGGCGCCGCCGTTCACCTTGGCGATCGATGTCGGCGGCTCGCACGTCAAAGCTTCGGTCCTCGATCGTAGCGGCGCGATGATCGCCGCGCCGGTACGCGTGCGAACGCCGCAGCCGGCGACCCCGCAAGCCCTGCTGCGCGCCATCGACAGCTTGGCGCGCGTGTTGCCGAAATTCGATCGCATATCGGTAGGCTTTCCCGGCTTTGTTCGCCGCGGCCGCGTCTTCACCGCACCCAATCTCGGCACTGAACGCTGGGCGGGATTTCAGCTCGACCGCGCGTTGACGCGCCGGCTGCGCAAGCCCGCGCGCGTGCTCAACGACGCCGACGTTCAGGGCCTGGGCGCCATCGAAGGCCGCGGCCTCGAATGCGTGCTGACGCTTGGTACGGGCATCGGATCATCGCTGTTCCAGGACGGGCATCTGTTGCCACACCTCGAGCTCGGTCAGCATCCGCTGCTCAAGGGCAAGACCTACGACCAATATCTCGGCAACGCGGCGGCCGACAAGAAAGGCGTGCACACGTGGAACCGCCGGCTACGCAAGACGATTAGCATCGTGCGTACGCTGGTGAACTTCGATCGGCTTTATCTCGGCGGTGGCAATACGCGCCTGATCGATTTCGATCTGCCGCGCGACATAAAGGTTACGCCGAACGCCGACGGCATGATCGGCGGCGTGCATTTGTGGGATGCGGCGCTCGACCCGATCTTTGCGCCGCCGCGACGCAAGCCGCGGTTGCGTCGCTAGAAAAGGGCCTGGACACGGGTCGTTCGCGGCCTTGAGTTTTTCGCCGATTCGGTCATGCTTCGCGACGCGGGCATTAATCGGGGGTTGTGTGACAGTAGGAGTGACAATGAGCGATACCGTGAAAGCCCGGACCAATGGCGCGGACCTCGACACCGTCCGCGACGACATCGACACGTTGCGCAAGGACCTCGCGCGCTTGATGGAACATGTGAAATCAGGTGCGCTGCATAACATCGCGGGCCAGGTCGAGGACATGTCCGATGAAGCGCGGCGGCTCTACAACCGCGCGCTCACCGAAGGCGAGCGCGGTGCTGACGCGCTCGCCCGCCAAGTCGAGGAACGGCCCCTGATGACTTTGCTGATCGCCTTCGGCCTCGGCTTCATCGGCGGCCGAATGGTTCTCCGCTAGGCCACAAACACGGATGGGCGGCATCGTCAAACTCGCGTTGGCCGTCCTCGCCGAGATCACAGCTCTCTCGCGTGCCCGCAAGCGGGCGCCGCGTGTTGCCGTTGCTGCGTTGCTGTTGACGTTGACGTTCATGATGGTCGCGGCCAGTTTCGCCTGCGCCATGGCCGCGCTTTGGATTTGGCTGTTGCCGCTCGTCGGGCCGTGGGGCGCGCCGCTGATCTGCGCTGGCGTTCTGGCGCTCGTTGCGGTGGCGCTGGCGGGTTGCGGGTATTGGCTCGCGCGCGGCCGCGGCGGGTTGCAAAGCGGGCCCGGAACGCTCGCCACGGCGATCGAGACAGGCGATTTCGCGCCGCTGATCCACGAGCATAAGTGGCTTCTGCTCGCGCTCGCGGCGCTGGGCGGCGCGGTCAGCGCCGAAAAATCCCGCAAGACCAGCCGAAAGCGTTAGCCGCCGGCACGGTGTTCGGCAGGTCCCTTGCGTAGACTCAGATTGTGCGCGGTATTGATCAGGCCGACGTGCGAAAAGGCCTGCGGAAAATTCCCCAGCATCCGTTTGGCGCGGGGATCGTACTCTTCAGCCAGCAGCCCGACATCGTTGCGCAACGCGAGGAGCCGTTCGAAGATCGTGCGCGCCTCGCGCCGTCGGCCCGCTAACGCGTAATTATCCGCGAGCCAGAATGAGCAGATCAGAAACGCCCCTTCGTTGCCGGTCAGTCCATCGGGCGCTTGATCCGGGATGTACCGCCGCACCAGCCCATCGAACATCAATTCCTCGGCAATCGCGTCCATCGTCTTGACGACACGCGGATCCTCGGGCGGCAGGAATCCGACCAATGGAATCCGCAGCAGCGCCGCATCGAGCGCCTTGCCGCCGAACTGCTGCACGAAGGCGCCGCGCTCGGAATCAAACCCCTGCGTACAGACCTCGCGGTGGATCTGATCGCGCACTGCGGCCCAGCGTTTGGTTGGTCCTCTGAGACCGAACTTCTCGGCCGAGCGCACGGCGCGATCAAACGCCACCCAGGCCATGACGGCGGAATGCGTGGTGCGCTGTTCCGCGGCGCGTACTTCCCAGATTCCCGAATCGGGTTCTTGCCAATGGCCTTCGAGATATTCGAGCAGCGCTTGCTGAATGCGCTCGACGTCGTCTTCGGCCGCCGCGCCATGTGCGCGCCCGGTATAGAACGCGTCCATAACCTCACCGTAGATATCCATCTGGCGTTGCAAGTGCGCGGCATTGCCGACACGGACCGGCCGGCTGCCGGCGTAGCCGCCGAGCCACGGCACCTCGTATTCGGTGAGCCGACGTTCACCGGCGATGCCATACATGATCTGCATATCGGCGGGTGCACCAGCCACGGCACGCAACAGCCACTCGCGCCAAGCTTTCGCCTCGTCGATGTACCCGGACAGGATAAAGGCGAACAGCGTGAAGGTCGCGTCGCGCAGCCAACAATAGCGGTAATCCCAATTGCGTTCGCCGCCAAATTTCTCGGGCAGGGACGTCGTCGGCGCCGCGACTATGCCGCCGGTCGGTTCGTACGTCAGTGCCTTGAGCGTCAGCAGCGAGCGCATGACCGCGTCATGCCATTCACCGCCGGCCTTGCGGTCGCAACGCGCGCTCCATTCATGCCAATAGGTCTCGGTGTCGTCCAGCGCCGCGGCCGGATCGAGCGCCGGCGGCTCGTCGAGGTACGAACGACACCAGCTCAGCGTGCAAGGCACGGTTTCGCCGGCGCGGATGTTGAATTCACCAACCGTCGTCTTGTCTCGCCCTTTGAGTGCGATCGCCGTTCGCAGGACGACGGCATCCGCCCCAGCAACCGCGCGCAAACCATGCGCACGCCGTCGTACCCACGGAACGACGCTGCCGTAATCGAAACGGAAGATTGCCTCGAAGCGCATCGGCACGGTGCCACGTTCGCCGCGGACGATGCGCATGACGTCGACAGCGCCCTGCCGCGCTTTCGGCATGAAATCGATCAACGTGACGATGCCCGAATCGCAAATAAACCGCGTCTCGAGCACCATCGAATCGCCGCGATAGCGCCGCTCGACCTTGCGTACCGGCTCCGCCGGCGCAATCAGCCACCGGCCATTCGCGTGCGTTCCTAAAAGGGCGGCGAAACATGCCGCTGAATCGAAGCGAGGCAACGGCAGCCAATCGATCGAGCCGTCCCGGCCAACCAGCGCCGCAGTGACGCGGTTGCCGATCAACGCGTAATCCTCGATCCGTGCCGTCGGCTTGTCGGCCGTCGTCATGCGATGGAACGGTCAACCGTCGCGGCGGAGCGTGTCAAGTGAAACGCCTGCAACCACTGTGTGCGGAGGGCTGGAAAAATAAAATGCGCTTTCAGTGATGTACCTTGAGGCGATTAAGCAGGCTGATGAGCCGCCGCGGCAATGGCTCGGCCGCAACACGATCATACAACTGGCGCAGGGTGCCGGTGATCCGATCAACGTCGTAATGCCGCCGCGATGCATTGGGCCGCTTGCCGTAATGCGAGCGCTTTTTATCGCGGGACGCTGCCTTCGGCATCGGGTCTGGCTCAACCGCTGAGCCGGGGTCGCCATGGAGCTGCCACAGGCGCCCGTCCGCCGAAGCAACCGCGGAGGCCGTCGATCGATGCGCCGACATCGGCCGTGATGCGATCCAATTGGCAAACATACCGAACCATCGAGAAACTCGCGCCTTATGGAAAAAACGGCGCAGCCCATAAAATGGTTCAACTCATTTGCCGGGTGAGAGCACGCGTACACCAGTCCGGCCGGCGACGATCGCCTCGGCGACCAAGCCAAGTAATAGGCCGCTGTCGACGACACCGGGGATTGCCGCAATGCGCGTCGCCAGTACCCGAGCGTCCGTGATTGCGCCGCAGATACAATCGGCGATAATCAGGCCGTCGTCGGTGACGACATCGCGACCATCGGCTTGGCGGATCGTTCCTGGAGCGCCAAGTGCGGCAAGCTCGCGCAACACAAGCTGCCGCGTGAACGGCAGCAACGCGACCGGCAACGGACCGTGAACGCCGAGCCGATCGACAAGCTTGCGTTCGTCGGCGATCACGATGAAGCGACGGCTGGCGCGTGCGATCAGTTTTTCGCGTACCAAACTGCCGCCGCCACCTTTGATAAGATTGAGTGTGTCGCGTTCGATTTCGTCGGCGCCATCGATTGCAACGTCGATCGGTCGGCCATCAAACGGCATTAACGGGATGCCGTGCTGGCGCGCGAGACCGGCGGTGCGCTCCGACGTCGGAACGCCGGACATTCGCAGGCCGCCCGCGATCCGGGTCGCGAGCGCCGCCAGCGCGAATTCCGCTGTCGTGCCGCTGCCGAGCCCAACGGTCATGCCGTCCGTGATCAGGGCGACGGCGCGTTCGGCCGCCGCGCGTTTGAAGCCATCAACCGTCGCTTGCGATTCCGGCATGGACTCAGCCCCTACGGCGGCGCCGAACCGGCACGCCGGCGCGCGCCAATTCGCTATCAAGCCGGCCGGCCAGCCAAAGGCCGAACATGCGGAGATCGCTCACCAACGACCACAGCGGATGCTTAAAGGTGGCCGGCCGGTTGCGTTCAAAGATCACATGCGCGGCCCACGCCGGGCCGTAACCGGCAAGCACCGCGCCAGCGAGAAACCAGAGGCTGCCGCTTACGAGCAGGCCAACGAGACAAGCGATCGCCGCGCCGGTGCCAAAAAAATGCCAAAGCCGGGTTTCGGCGCGGCCATGCTCTCGCAGGTAATGCGCCCAGAATTGCGAATAATCTTCGAAACCGCCTGTATGCCGTCTCTGCGGCCGGCTGGTGTTACGGGCCATGGGTCGCAGCCAACTATAGAAACCAGCCGGCGACGCCGCCAGTGCCGACCGTGGCGCGGCGTCTGCCTTCAATCCGCCAAATTCAGGGGCGTCACTTGACCCAAATCGATAGGCCGGCCACCCGCCGGTGTCCAACCGCCCCTCACGGAGGCCTCCATGCAACGCATAGCTCTTGTCCTGTTTGCCATTCTTGCCATGGCCAGCACCGCGCAGGCGCAGTCTTGGCCAAACGCCAAACCGTCGCCTTACGGCGCGCCCGGTCAGGGCACCGCGCCGGCACCGGCCACCGCGATACCTGCGCCAACAGCGGCGACCGGCACGGAACTCGGCGCACCGCCGCACGCGTTGGGTGGGTCGTCCGTCGCCGGTACACCGTCCAGCCAGGCGGCTCTGCCGGCCTCGAACGCGCCCGCGGTTCCCGACCTCGACAGCCCGGAAAGCGGCCGCGCGACGGCCGCGCTCAACGTCCTCGAAGCGCAGGGCTATGCGTCGTTCAGCAACTTCGGGCCGAGCGGAAACGCCTACACAGCGCTGGTCACCGACCACGGCCAACAGTTTCGAGTTGTGATCAATCCGGACACGGGACAGATTTCGCGACAATAAGGCGCGAACCGCTGGCAGCGGCGGGGGCATCGGCTTATGATCCGTGCATATCGTACGGGTCATGGCACGAGCGCAACCGCTGCCGGCCGCTGCCGCTCTGGTTTTTACGTCCGCGCTGTGCGCGTTCGTGACGCCGGCCTGCGCCGAGACGCAAACCTACACATACGAAGTCGAGCATCCGACCTTCGGACACATCGGCACATATACGAATATCATCGAGCAGTCGGGCAACCACACCCACGTTGAAAGCGTGCTGCACGTCGTGGTGCGGCTGCTCGGCATTACGATGTATCGTCAGGACGCAACACGCAGCGAGGACTGGCGCAACGGCCGGCTGGTGGCGTTCAATGGCATCACCACGACGAACGGGACGAGCGTCGATGTCGCCGGCGAGGCACACGGCAATAGTTTCGTGATCACGACGCCCGACGGCACGACACTGGCCCCCGCCGACGTGCGTACGTCCAATCCATGGTCGCCCGGCTTTCTCGGTGCGCACGTCGTGATGTCCACCAAGAGCGGCCGGATCGAGGATGTCCGGATCAGCGGCGGCGGCGAAACGCCGGTTACGTTCGACGGAAAAACGCAAACGCTCCGTCAGTATCTCATCAATGGTGAAAAGCCCGGCATTGTTTGGCTCGACAACCGCAACGTTCCGATCGCCTTCAAGGTGTGGGAAAACGGGACGCCAATCCAGCTCGTGCTAATCTCGCCGGCGGTACCGCTGCGCTGGACCGCGATACAGAGCCAATATGAACAGCCGGGCGATCCCGTAACCCGCCCGGTGCGCTAGCTCTCGTCCTAGAAATTCCGATACTGTGTCGCCTGGCGTCGAGACGGAGGCGTGTGTGGATATTTATTCGGGCCCGGTCTTCGACATGGCTCGGCAGCAGTTCGACATCGTCGCCGACCATCTCGACATTCCCGAAAACGAGCGCGCCCGGCTGCTGTATCCGAAACGCGCCGTTGCCGTCACCATTCCGGTCAATATGGACAACGGCCGGACGCGGATTTTCACCGGCTATCGCGTTCAGCATCACCTGACGCTCGGCCCCACCAAAGGCGGCACGCGCTTTTCCCCCCGGCTCGATCTCGGCGAGGTGGCGGCGCTGGCCGTCTGGATGAGCTGGAAATGTGCGCTCGTCGGGCTACCCTATGGCGGCGCCAAAGGCGGCGTCGCCTGCGATCCACGTGCTTTGTCGAAGCGCGAGCTCGAAGCGGTGTCGCGCCGCTACATGCAGGAAATGATCCCGTTCGTCGGTCCGCACACCGACATCATGGCACCGGATATGGGCACCAACGAACAGATCATGGCCTGGTTCATGGATACCTACTCCATGCACCAGGGCCATGCGGTCACCGAAATCGTCACCGGCAAGCCCGTTGCGGTGGGTGGAACCGTCGGCCGCCGCGAAGCGACCGGACGCGGCATCGCCTATCTTGTGGCGCGCGCGCTCGAGACCGTGAGACTCAAGGCGACGGAGACCACGGCC
>JAGWIH010000029.1 GCA_028866355.1 Alphaproteobacteria bacterium | reverse complement strand
AGACGGCCGAGACCGAGCACGCTCCAGAGATGCGGCGCCAAATCCATATCGCCATACCACGCGAACAGCGGGCGATAGGAGCGCCCGAGCGGCATCCCGTCAAGCCGGAGATAGGCGACGGAAACGGGTTGGACGGCGATATCGCCGGCGCCGTCCGACTCCGTGACCGCGGCGAACAAGGCGCTTTTGAACGGCAACAGCCGTTGGCCGTCGCCGCTGGTGCCTTCGGGAAAGAGGATCAGCTGATCGCCGGCATGGAGCCGCGCGCTCAACGCATCGCGCTGCCGCGCCACGCTGCGGCGTTTGCGATCGATGAAGACCGTGCGCTGCAATCGCGCGAGCCAGCCGAAGAGCGGCCAGCCATCGACGTCGGCCTTGGAGACGAACGAGCCCGGAATTGCGGCGCCGAGAATCTCGATGTCGAGATAGGACGTGTGGTTCGCCACAAAAAGCGTTGGCCGGGCCGGTGACGGCACGCCGCGCCGCTCGATTGCGATGCCGAGAATGCGGCACACCAGGCGGTGGTAGAACGCCGGCAGCCGCGCGGCCAGCTTGCTGCGCGCCAGCAGCAACGCCGCCTGGACCGGCATCAGCGAAAACGTCAGCGCGCAATAGGCGACGACGCGCACCAGGCGCAGCGCGGAACCCTGCGGTGGCATCAGGCGGCGGCGACCGCGCGCACGCGGCGTTCGTAATGGCGATAGTATTTTTCGGTCACGAGATCGGTTTTGACCACGATGCAGACATCGGTGGTGTTGAACTGCTGGTCAATCACCGCGCCGTCGCCGACGAAACCGCCGAGACGCAGATAACCTTTGAGCAGCGGCGGCAGCTGATTCAGCGCTTCGGCCGGATCGAAGGCATCGGCCGGCAGGCGGTTCATGTCCAAGTAACGGTCGCTGAGCGCGCGTGGCCGCAACGCCGGCGGCGCCAGATGATGGTGATAGAGGTAGGACAGCGGCACGGCCAGCGCGTTGGGATCGGTGCCGGGCAGGCTGGCGCAGCCGAACATCAATTCGATGCCGAAGTCGAAGACGTAGGCGGCGATGCCGCGCCACAGGAGCTGCATGGTGGGCCGGGTGCGCCATTGCGGGTCGATGCACGAGCGGCCGAGCTCGAGCACCGCGCCCGGATATTCGGCGACGCAACGCAAATCGTATTCGGCGGCGCTGTAGAAACGGCCGACGCGCGCCGCCGCCTCGCGGCGGATCAGCCGGTAGGTTCCGACCACCGCGTCGTTGCCGGCGCCGCGCGCGTGATCGAATACCAAGAGATGATCGCAGAACGCATCGAAATCGTCGAAATCGCGCTGCACCAGCGCCGTTTCCACGGTCGGATGCGCGCCCATCTCCTGATAGAAGACGCGGTAGCGCAGCGCCTGGGCCGCGGCAATCTCGCCTTCATTGCGCGCCAAGCGCACTTCGAGTGTGCCCGCGCGGACGGCCTGCGAGCCCGCTTGCGGCGGGGGTGTGGCGGACGCCGAAGACGGCGATTGCGCGGTCACTTCTTGGCGGATGCCGCCGTGCCCTCGAGCGGCACGGCAAAGAGTTCGAGCCGATGATCGACCAGCTTGTAGCCGAGGCGCGAGGCGACTTCGCGTTGCAGTTTTTCGATCGCCTCGTTGCGGAACTCGATGACCTTGCCGCTTTGCAAATCGATCAGATGATCGTGATGCTCGGTCGGCGCCTCCTCGTAACGCGCGCGGCCGTCGCCGAAATCGTGGCGTTCGAGGATGCTCGCCTCCTGGAACAGGCGCACGGTGCGGTAGACGGTGGCGATCGAGATTTTCGGATCGATCGCCGCGGCGCGCTGATGAACCGCTTCGACGTCCGGATGATCGGCGGATTCGGACAGCACGCGCGCGATGACGCGCCGCTGCTCGGTCATCTTGAGACCCTTGTCGATGCACAGCTGTTCGATACGGGACGGCATTCGCGACGGTGTCCGCGCCTATTACCCGGAACGAAAATTATAGCCCAAAGCCGGCAGCGAGCCTATAGCGCGCGGCCGGGCGGATCGCTCGGCGATCAGCTGGCCTTGGCCTGACGGCCGCGCGTGCCGAGACCGATGTCCTTGGCGAGCTTGGAACGCTGTCGCGCGTAGTTCGGCGCGACCATCGGATAATCGGCCGGCAGGCCCCAGCGTTCGCGATACGCCTCAGGCGTCATGTTGTACGCCGTCTTGAGATGGCGCTTGAGCATCTTCAGTTTTTTGCCGTCTTCGAGGCAGATGACGTAGTCGGGATGGACCGAGCGCTTGATGTTGACCGCCGGCTTCGGCCGATCGCCGGCGCCGGCCGGGCCTTTGCCGATATTGGCCAGCGACTGATAGACCTGATCGATGAGCTGCGGCAGGTCCGTCGGCGCCACGCTGTTGTTGGAGACGTGCGCAGCGACGATTTCGGTCGTGAGGTCGAGCAAGCTGTTGGGTTGTGATTTATCAGTCATCCGACAAAGTTCCCACCGGTTCCGTGCCGAAGCATATAAGTAAATTGCGTGAACTGCGCAATAAGGATTGCGCATTTGTAAGATTTTTGTTGGTGCTCGATAACAGTTTTACGGGCTGTCACGCCGCGAATACACGGCTTTACGGCAGCGGCCGCGCAAGAATCAACGCATCGGCCGCCGCCGCCGCGGGCCGCCGGTAATAGAAAGGGCGACGGCCAACCGCGGCGAAACCTTCGGCCGCGTAGAGCAACCGCGCGGTTTCGTTGTCGGCGGCGACTTCGAGCACCACCCGCGACGCGCGGGCCGTGCGCGCGGCTGTGTAGAGATCGGCGAGCAGCGCCCGGGCGACGCCGCGCCGGCGCACCGCCGGATCGACGCACAGCGTCAGAATCTCGGCTTCGCCGCCGACCACCAGCGCGAGAAGAAAGCCGATTGGCTTGCGGTCGGATAACAAAAGCCGGGCATGCATCCGGGGCAAAGCGACGAGTCGCGACAGCGCCCGGCTTTCCCACGGGTCCTCGGGAAAAGCGAGCCGGTGCAGCCGCGCCAGGATCTCGGCATCGGCCTCGACCGCTGTCCGTAGCTCCGGCCCACTCACGGTGTCGCCCGGCGTGGTGTGGTCGTATCCGGTGCGCGCAGATAAAACGGTCGCGGCGGCGCGGCGGCGCCGCCATCTTCCTGCGCGCGGCCGAGACGCGCGACCCACACCGCATCGACGGATTGCGCGCCGGGCGCCGTGACAAAATCGTGGCCGGTGAGCTCGGCCTGCAATCGCGCCGCCGCGTCGCCCGCCAGCAGCAACGGACCCGGCGGCAGCCAGGACGCGAGATCGCGCGGATGGATTTGCGCCGGGGTGCTCAGCGCCGCGCCCGCCGCCTTGAACGCCTGGAGATAGAATTCGTCGCGCTTCGATTCGACGGCGACGACGAGCGTTCGCCCTTGCCGCGCCGCCGCCGGCACCGCAGCCGCATAGGCATCGAGCACGCCGACGCCGACCGCCTTCCGGCCGGTCGCCAGCGCCAGACCGCGCGCGGCGGCGAGGCCGATGCGAATGCCGGTGAAGCTGCCCGGGCCGGTGGTCACCGCGATCAGATCGAGCGCGGCAGGCGCGATGGAAGCCGCCGCCAGTGTTTCGGCGATGAGGGGCATGAGGCGTTCGGCCTGCCCGCGCAGCATCGCTTCGGCGCGCGAAGCTGCCACGCGTTCGCCGTCGAGCACGGCGACCGCGCATTGGCCGCCGGCGCTATCGAGGCCCAGGACCTTCATGCGGCCGATGATACCGTGCTAGGAGAATTGGGTCATGACGCTGCAAACCATCGCCGAAGCGAGCCACGGCGTCGTCCTCGACATCGCCTACGCGACGGCGGCGAATTTCACCGGCAAGCCGGTCTATAGCCGTTCCGGCTGCTATCTCCATGCCGACGCCGCCAAGGCGCTCAGCCGCGCGGTCGATCTGGCCAAGCCGCTGGGGCTGCGGCTCAAGATTTTCGACGCCTTCCGGCCGAGCGAAGCGCAATGGGCGCTGTGGAATTTCCGGCCCGATCCCGAATTCCTCGCCGATCCGCGCAAGGGCTCGCCGCATTCGCGCGGCGTCGCGGTCGACCTGACGTTGATCGACGCGCGCGGCCAGGCGCTCGACATGGGCACCGCGTTCGACGCCTTCACGCCGCTGTCGCATCACGGCAGCACGGCGGTGTCCGAGACGGCACAGCGCAACCGCTTCCTGCTGCTCGGCTTGATGAGCGCGGCGGGCTGGGATTTCTACAAGAACGAGTGGTGGCACTATCAGCTGTTCGACAGCAAAAAATATCCGCTGCTGTCGGACGCCGATCTGCCGGAACCGATGATGGCGAAGGTGCCGGCTTAGACCGGCCGGACTTCGGTCACTTCTGGAATGTAGTGGCGCAGCATGTTCTCGATGCCGGCCTTCAAGGTCGCGGTCGACGACGGACAGCCCGAGCACGAGCCCTGCATGTGCAGATAAACGACGCCGTCGGCATAGTGGTCGAAAATGATGTCGCCGCCGTCGCCGGCCACGGCCGGACGCACGCGGGTCTCGATGAGCTCCTTGATTTGGGCGACGACCTCGTCGCTTTCCTCTTCGGCGGCGGCCTTGGGTGAGTCGAGCACGATCGGTTCGTTGGTGGTGAAGTGCTGCATGATCGCGCCCAGCACCTGCGACTTGAGCGCCAGCCAATCGACGGCGTCGGCCTTGGCGACGGTGATGAAATCGGAGCCGAAGAAGACGCCGGTCACGCCCGGCAGGCCGAAGAGGCGCGTCGCCAAGGGCGAGCGCTGCGCGCTGGCCGCGTCGGGAAAATTGGCGGTGCCGTCGCCCATGACGGCGCGGCCCGGCAGGAACTTGAGGGTCGCGGGATTGGGCGTGGTTTCGGTCTGGATGAACATCGGGCGATCTCCAACGGACGCGGGCTAAACTTGGGCTTTGACGGCGCCAAGTCAACCCCTTGTCGCGTAAGGCTAATGCGCGTCAGCGCCGGCGGCGTTTGGCGGCCCGGCGCGGCCGGCGCGGCCGGGCCGGTGTGCGGCGCCGGCGCACGACGGTCATAGCGACGCCGCTGGCGGCGACCGTCGCCGCCAAGACGCCCAGTCCCGCATAGAGCAACGGGCTCGGCCCGGGCGGATCGGCAACGGCGTCGCCGCCGGGCGACACCACCAGCAGCGACATGGTCTGGCCGCCCGCCAGCGCCTTGTCGCGAAACAGCAGGGCCTCGATGAAATAGGTGCCGGCCGGCGCGTTCGTCGGAAAGGCGAGCGTGGCGCGGAACAGATGCGGATTGACGAATCCGACCGTGCCGATCGTGCTGGCATAGACGCCCGCGGTCTGCTTTTGCGCAATGAGCGCCAGGCGCGCGGCTTCGACCAAGGTCGCATCGGGCGGCGGCGGCTGCACCTGGAAGTGCAGGTTGTCGAGACCGATCTGGTGCAGCGCCTGGATCTCGGGCGGCATGATCGTGTCGAGCGCCGCCGAGGCGTAGACCGCGTAATAATCCGGTACGCCGGCAAAAACGATGCGACGGGCCGGGAAATTGCCGACGGGACCGTGTTGCGCCACGACCGCGGTCTCGGGACCGCGCACCACGATGACGATGTCGCCGGGCGCGTCGATGGTGCCGAATAGCGTGACCGCGCGGCCGGCTGCGTTGGCGCCGAGCGTCACGTAATGGGCGGAGAGATCGGCCGACAGCGACGGTTCGGCCCGTGCCGCCGGCACAAGGCCGACAACGACCGCCAACGCGGCCAACAACCGCCGCGTCACAGCCGATGTGCAGCACCCCCCGGCGCGCATCGGCGCAATTCTACAAGCGCGGCCCACCCGCGACAACGCGGTTGGCGGGCGGCCGCAAACCTCTCGCGTCCGCCGCCGCGCCGGTTATGATCGCGGTCCCTTCGCAACGGAGAGCCCCGCATGGCCGCCCTCGCCGACAAGAAAGCGCTGACCCTCACCGCCGCCCGCGCCGTCGTTGCGGCGGCTGAGGCCGAGGCGCGCAAGCACAACCTCGCGGTCACGATGTCGGTGGTCGACGACGGCGGGCATCTGCTGCATCTGGCGCGGATGGACGACACCGGTCTCGCCAGTATCGAGGTCTCGATCGCCAAGGCGCGTGCCGCCGCGATGTTCAAACGCCCGACCAAGTTCTGGGAAGACGCCCATGCCAGCGGCAAGACGCATCTCGCCAATCTGCCGGGCGTGCTGCCGATCGAAGGCGGCGTGCCGCTGATGGCCGCCGGCAAGGTGATCGGCGCTTTCGGTGTTTCGGGCGCCTCGTCGGCGCAGGACGGTCAGGTCGCGGCGGCCGGTGCCGCGGCGCTCGGCTGAACGCCGAACGAAAAGCGCGCTTAGCGCCGGCGGGTCGGCGGCATATGGAGCCAGGCGTACGTCGCCAGGCCGAGCCCGAAGACCCAGATCGCGCCGAGAACCGCGCCCAGCGTGCCGCTGTGGCCGGTGATTCCGTAAAGTGCATTCGCCATGACTGCCGCTCCTTCCGGCCCTTGCGGCCGGTTCTGATGCCCGGAATTTCGTCCGGGCTTCGATCGGGATTAGGACAAAAAATCCCTTTCCCTTCATTGATTTAGGTCACTTCTGCGTGCGTTGCGCGCAGACCTGACCTGCATTGGTATACCACTGGTATGCCAGCGTGTCAAATCCGTGGTCGAGCGCTGAAGGCCCTGAAACGCAAGGGCTTCAGAGGCTAGGGCCGCAGCAAACCCATGATGTCGAAGACTTCGCCCAGGATCGGCGATGCGATCCCATTGGCGCGCGCGGCGCCGCGGTGCAGGACGCCGTCGATATAGCCGGGGTCGGCCAACAGGCGTTTCATCTCGGCGCCGATCTTACCCAGCACGTCGCCCGCCACACCGGCGAGCTCGTCCTTGAAGGCGGAAAAATTCTTGCCGGCGAAGCGCGCGATCGCCGCCGGCTTGTCGAGGCCCGCCAGCGACGCATAGATGCCGAGCAGATTGTCGGCTTCCGGCCGCGCCTCGGCCTCTTTCTCGGTCGCCGGCAGCGGCTGCGGATCGGTCTTGGCCTTCTTGATCTTGAGCGCGATGGTTTCGGCGTCGTCGGTCATGTTGAGGCGCGAATAGTCCGAAATGTCCGACTTGGACATTTTCTTGGTGCCGTCGCGCAGGCTCATCACCCGCGTCCCGGCGCCGAAGATTTGGGGTTCCGGTAAGGGAAAAAACTCGACGCCGTAGCGGCGGTTGAAGGCGCCGGCGATGTCGCGCGCAAGCTCGAGGTGCTGTTTCTGGTCCTCGCCGACGGGTACGTGCGTCGCCTTATAGAGCAGGATGTCGGCCGCCATCAGCACCGGATAGGAATACAGGCCGAGGCCGGCTTCCTCGCGGTGCTTGCCCGCCTTCTCCTTGAACTGGGTCATGCGGTTGAGCCAGCCGAGCGGCGTCAGGCATCCCAACAGCCACGCCAGCTCGGCATGGCCCGGCACGGTCGACTGATTGAAGATGACGCAGTGTTCCGGATCGATGCCGGCGGCGATGTAGGCGGCCGTGACCTCGCGCGTCTGGGCGCGCAATTCCTTCGGATCCTGCGGCAGCGTCAGCGCATGCAGATCGACGATGCAGAAGATGCAGTCGAAATCCTTCTGCAGCTGGACCCAGTTGCGGATCGCGCCGAGATAGTTGCCGAGGTGGAGATTGCCGGTGGGCTGGACGCCCGAGAAGATGCGTTTCATGCCGTCGTCGCTGATGGAGGGCGCGGGCGCGACCGTTATCGCCGCCGGCGGGCCGCGAGGTCAAGCCCGAGACGTGCCCCAAGCTCGGCACGGTCGGCCGCGCCCAACACCAGGGCGAAGATCGCGAAGGCCGCCAGGCCCGCCGCGACGAGTGCGACGAGCGCGGCGAGCCGCGCGGCCAGATGTGCGCCGATATAAGGCGCCAGCGGAATTTCGAGCGCGACCAGCACGACACCCATCAGCAGCGACGCGGCGAGAATGCGCGGGATGCGCGTGCGCGACCGCGCGTCGAGCCGGAAGTGGGCGCGCCGATGCAGCAGCCAGAGCAGCGCCAAGGCGTTGATCCAGCCCGCCGCCGACGTCGCGCTGGCGATGCCGACATGGGCGAAGGGCAACACCACGCCGAGCGTCAGGGTCAGCACCAGATTGGCGGCGACCGCGACGATCGCGACTTTCACCGGTGTCCTGGTGTCGTGACGGGCGAAGAACGCCGGCGCCAGCACCTTGACCAGCACGAAGGCCGGCAAGCCCGCCGCATAGGCGGCGAGCGCGCCCGCCGTGGCGACGACTTCCGTCGGCCCGAAGGCGCCGCGCTCGAACAGCGCCGCCAGGATCGGCCGCGCCAGCACGCCGAGCGCCACCGCCGCCGGCACGGTGAGCAGCAGCGCCAATTCGAGGCCGCGATTTTGCGTGTGCATCGCGGCGACTTCGTCGCCGGTGCGCACCTGGCGCGACAGGGACGGCAGGATCGCGGTGCCGACCGCGATGCCGACAACGGCTAAGGGCAGCTGATTGAGCCGGTCGGCGTAATAGAGATACGACACCGCGCCGGTCGGCAGCAGCGAGGCCACCGCGGTCGAGACCACGAGATTGAGCTGCGTCACGCCGGCGCCGAAAATGCCGGGTCCCATCAGGCCGACGAGCCGCCGCAATTCCGGCGTCCAGCGCGGCCGCGGAAAGCGCAGCGCCAACCCGGCACGGCCGCACGACCCCATCAGCCAGACGAATTGCGCGAAGCCGGCGGCCGTCACCGCCCAGCTCAACGCCACGCCGCTCACCGGCCGCACCAAGAGCAGCGTGCCGATCAGAAACACATTGAGCAGCACCGGCGTCGCCGCGGTGGCAGCAAAACGCTCGAGTGAATTCAGGACGCCGCCTTGCAGCGCCACCAGCGAGATGAACAGCAGATAAGGAAAGGTGATGCGCGTCAGGGTGACGGTGAGCGCGAATTTCTCCGGCTCGGCGGCGAAGCCGGGCGCCAGCACGTGCAGCAAGGCGGGCGTCGCGATCTCGCACACCAGCACGAACGCGAACAGCACCGTCGTCAGCGCCGCCATCGCCTCCTCGGCGAAGAGCCGCGCCGGTTGGCGGCCTTCCTTGGCGATCATGCCGGCGAAGATCGGCACGAAGGCGGCGCTGAAGGCGCCTTCGGCGAAGAAGCTGCGGAACAAATTGGGCAGGCGCAGCGCGACGAAAAACGCGTCGGCCACCGGCCCGGCGCCGAGGAATTGCGCCGTCAGCATGTCGCGGACGAAGCCCAGCACGCGGCTCATCATGGTGTAGCCGCCGACCGTCGCGACCGAGCGCAGAAGGGCCATGAAACCGATGGTGTAGAGGATGCGGCGAGTCGTGGGAAGAGGGCGCCGGCCGAAGCCGCGCCGCGCTTGCATTTACACCGCCCTTCGCGGAGTTTCAGGCGACAGGAGCGGGTGATGGCCGAGCTTAAGATCGGGGTTTCCGGCTGCGGCGGGCGGATGGGCCGCATGGTCGCGCTCGAATTGCTGGAGACCAAGGGAACGCGTCTCGCCGGCGGCATCGACGCCGCCGACAGCCCCTATCTCGGCCGCGACCTCGGCGAAATGGCCGGCGTCGGTGCGCTCGGCCTCAAGGCCGGCAGCGACGCGCTCGCGCTGTTCCGCGTCGCCGACGCGGTGATCGACTTCTCGTGGCCGGCGGCCAGCGTCGGCCATGCGAAAATCGCCGCCGCGACAGGCAAGGCGCTGGTCATCGGCACCACCGGTCTCGACGCGGCGCAGGAAAGCGCGCTCAAGCAGGCGGCGCGCAAGGCGCCGATCCTGTGGGCGCCCAATATGAGCGTCGGCGTCAATCTGCTGCTCGAGCTGGTGCGCGAAGCGGCGGCGCAGCTCGGACCGGAATACGACATCGAGATCCTCGAGATGCATCACCGCTACAAGGTCGACGCGCCGTCGGGCACGGCGCTGGCGCTCGGCCGCGCCGCGGCGGCGGGCCGCGACGTCGATCTCGGCAAGAAGCGCGCCGGCGTACGCGACGGCGCCACCGGTCCGCGCAAGGCCGGCGATATCGGCTTCGCCGTCTTGCGCGGCGGCGACGAAGTCGGGCTGCACAAGGTGCTGTTCGCCGGCGCCGGCGAGACTATCGAGCTCTCCCACCGCGCGACGTCGCGCCGCGTCTTCGCGCGCGGCGCGGTGCGCGCCGCCCAGTGGCTCGCGCGGAAGAAGCCCGGCCTCTATGCGATGGCCGACGTGCTGGCGAAGCGCTAGACGCCGGAACGTCCGCGCTCGTCTTCGCCTCGTAGAGACAAAGATCGCGCACCACGCAAGCGGCGCATTTCGGATTGCGCGCGGTGCAGACATAGCGCCCGTGCAGGATCAGCCAGTGGTGCGCGTGGCGCAGATACTGTTCCGGCACGACCGAATGCAGCGCATCTTCGACCGCGCGCGGATCCTTGCCCGGCGCCAGGCCCGTGCGATTGGCGAGCCGGAAGATATGCGTGTCGACCGCGATGGTCGGATGGCCGAACGCGACGTTGAGCACGACGTTGGCGGTCTTGCGGCCGACGCCGGGCAATTCCTCCAGCGCCTCGCGATTGTCGGGCACTTCGCCGCCGTGCTTTTGCACCAGCAGCTCGGACAGTCGAATCACGTTGGCCGCCTTGGTGCGAAAGAGGCCGATGGTCTTGATCGCGTCGCGTAGCCTTGCTTCGCCGAAGGCGACCATCGCGGCTGCCGTGTTGACGGTTTTGAACAATTCGGCGGTGGCTTTATTGACGCCGACGTCGGTTGCCTGCGCCGATAGCACCACCGCGACCAGAAGCGTATAGGCGTTGATATAGGCGAGTTCGGTGGTCGGATCGGGCCGTTCGGCCGCCAGCGCCGCGAAGAATCGCCCGACATTGTCTTTTGACATACGCGTCATGGCGGGACCCTAATATGGCCGAGGTCATGAGCGCCACCGAAGCCACCACCATCTTCTTCGACGCCCGGCTGCAGCCCTATCGCAGCCTGCCGCCGCGCGGCTTCGGCATCGTCATGGCGGTGCTGGGCGGCGCTTCGTTCGTGATGTCGGTCGGCTGCGTCATGCTCGGCGCCTGGCCGGTGACCGGCTTTTTCGGTCTCGACGTGGCGCTGGTCTATCTCGCCTTCCGCGCCAGCTATCGCAGCGCGCGCAAGATCGAGCACGTGCAGCTGACCGAAGCCGATTTCACGGTTGAACGCATCGGCGTGCGCGGCGATTGCCGCCGCTGGCGCTTCGAGCCGGTGTGGGCGCGCTTGGACTTCGAGGAAGTCGACCCGTCCGAGAACCGGCTCTCCGTGACCTCTCATGGTAAGCGCCTATCGCTCGGCGCGTTTCTGTCGCCGGTCGAGCGACGGCGGCTTTATCGCGACCTATCCGACGCGCTGGCGCGCTGGCGCCAGGCGCTCACCGGAAGCTGAGGCCTAGATTTTCCTGCGGCGCTTGCGCCGCTTCTTCCGCGATAGACCGGCTTCGGACAAGGCAATGGCGATCGCCTGGCGGCGGCTTTTCACCTTGCCGCGGCGGCCGCGACCGCCTTTGAGCCGGCCTTCTTTGAATTCCCGCATCACACGCGCCGCTTTGGCGCGTTTGCCGCGCTTGGTTCGAGGTGCCATGGCACACTCCCTGGCGATGAAGGCGGAAACAACGATAGCACGGCGCGTTGGTTCCGCGATGCGGCTTCCGCCGCGTCCGGGCGCGCGATAGGCTCGCAGCCGGCGCACGAGGGGGAAGCATGGTCGCGCGCATCCGCACCGTCGCGTTCCAGGGGATCGAGGCGGTGCAAGTCGAGGCGCAGGTCACGATATCCGGCGGCCTGCCGGCGTTCATGGTGGTGGGCCTGCCCGACAAGGCGGTCGGCGAATCGCGCGAGCGCGTGCGCGCGGCGCTGACCGCGATGGGATTGGCGCTGCCGGCCAAGCGCATCACCGTCAATCTGGCGCCGGCCGATCTTCTCAAGGAAGGCAGCCACTTCGATCTGCCGATCGCGTTGGGATTGCTGGCGGCGATGGGCGTGCTGCCCGCCGAAGAGCTCGAACGCTATGTGGCGCTCGGCGAGCTGGCGCTCGACGGCTCGCTGTTGCCGGTGGCCGGCGTATTGCCGGCGGCGCTTGGCGCGGCGGCTTCGGGCCGCGGCCTCATCTGTCCGCGCGACACCGGCGGCGAAGCCGCCTGGGCCGGCAAGATCGAGGTGCTGGCGGCGCCGTCGCTGCTGGCGCTGGTCAACCATTTCAAGGGCGCGCAGCTTTTGGCCGCGCCCGAGCCCAAGATCGCGGCCGCGGCGCCGGCGACGCTCGACCTCAAGGAGATCAAGGGTCAGGAAAGCGCCAAGCGCGCGCTCGAAGTCGCCGCCGCGGGCGGCCACAACCTGCTGATGATCGGCCCGCCCGGCGCCGGCAAATCGATGCTGGCGCAGCGCCTGCCCGGCCTGTTGCCGCCGCTGGCGCCGGACGAGGCGCTCGAAGTCAGCATGATCCATTCGGTCGCGGGCTTGCTGCGCGACGGGCGCTTGATGCGCGCGCGGCCGTTCCGCGATCCGCATCATTCGGCATCGCTGCCGGCATTGGTTGGCGGCGGCATGCGCGGCAAGCCGGGGGAAATTTCCTTGGCACATCTTGGCGTCTTGTTCCTTGACGAGCTCCCCGAGTTCCAGCGCGCGACCCTCGAAGCGTTGCGCCAGCCGCTCGAGTCCGGACGGGTCAGCGTCGCGCGCGTCAATGCGCACGTGACATACCCCGCGCGGGTGCAGCTCGTGGCAGCGATGAATCCTTGCCGCTGCGGACACCTTGACGATCCATCTCTTGCATGTGGAAAGGCGCCACGCTGCGCGCAGGACTATCAGTCGCGCATCTCGGGGCCGCTGTTCGATCGCATCGATTTGCACATCGACGTGCCGGCGGTGAAGGCCGCCGATTTGTCCCTGCCGCCGCCGGCCGAGGGCAGCGCCGAAGTCGCGGCGCGCGTGGCATCGGCGCGCGAGCGCCAGGCGGCGCGCTACGCCAAACTGCCGCCAGATCGGCGCATCCGCAGCAACGCGGAACTCGATGGCAGGCTGCTGGATGAGATCGCCAAGCCCGATGCTGCCGGAACCAAGCTGCTCAATGATGCGGCGGAACGGCTGAAGCTGTCGGCACGCGGCTATCATCGTGTGCTACGCGTCGCGCGCACGCTCGCTGATCTCGACGCTGCCGACGAAATCGGCCGGGTGCATCTGGCCGAGGCGTTGAGCTACCGCCGGATCGCTTTCGGTTGGGA
>JAGWIH010000325.1 GCA_028866355.1 Alphaproteobacteria bacterium | reverse complement strand
GAAAAGCTCAAGCAATCGAAGAACAACGCCGACTTCTTCGAGGCGATGAACACGTAAGACGGGCTCGCGAGGAAAGGCCATGCGGCGCGAACGCGGTGCGTTGCTGCTTTTGCCGTTGGTGTTTCTCGCCGCCGAGCTGTTGCTGCGTTACCACGGCTTGCCATACTGGCTGTGGTTCAACCTCGATCCGAGCTACCTGTACCTCATCGGCGGACTGAACATCCTCCAGCACGCGCCGCCCGCGCAGTTCCAGCATCCGGGCGTGCCGACGCAGCTGGTGGTCGCGGCCGCTGCCTGGTTCACGCCGGCCGCGGACCGGCTCAAGGACGCCGAGACCATCCTCGCCCGCGCCAGCGACGCGATGCTGGTGTTTGACGCCGCGATGCTCTGGCTGATGGGCCGTTGCATCCGGCGGCGCGCCGACACGCTGCTGCCGGCGCTTTTTGCCCAACTTGCCCCTTTCGTCACCATGCTGACCCTGAAGCACGGGATCGAGGTCGAGCCCGAGCCGCTGTTGCTCGGTGCGGTTGCCCTGCTCGTCGCGACCATGGTCGAGGATGCGGTGATGCCGCGGACCGCAAGTCTTTTGGGCATGGCCTTCGCGGTCGCGTTCGGCGCGGCGTGCAAGATCACCTTCGCGCCGTTGGGCTTGGCGCCGCTGATCGCCATGCGCGGCGGCGGGCGGCGTGTCGCGTATATCGTGCTGGTTGCGATCCTGTTCGCGCTGTGGATGGTGCCGGAAATTCCGAACCTGGCGCCGATGGCGGCATGGTTCGCCGCGCTCGCCAAAGGCAGCGGCGCCTATGGCCACGGACCGCAGACCGTCGTCGCCTGGGCGGCCTATCCGCACCATTTCGCCAAGCTGTTCTTTGCCCGGCCGCTGTTCCTGGCGGCCTTCGCCCTTGGCGTCGTCGCGTTGATTCTCGGCCGGCGCGATACGCCGGGCGCGCGGCTGCTGCTGGCGCTGTTGACGGCGCAGCTCGTGCAAATCGCCTTGGTCGCCAAGCATCCGAGCGGTCATTACATCTTGCCGGCGCTCGAGCTCGCCGGTCCGGTGCTCGGCTTGGCGTGGTTCGTCGCAACCGAAAGCGGGCGGGTGTCACCGCGGCTCGCCGGCCGCATCGGCGCGGTGGCGCTGGCGGTGATCGTCATCGCGCAAGCGATTGCCTTCGCCGGCCAGGACGCCGAGATGCGCCGCCGCGCGGCGGCCGCGCAGTCGATCGATCTGGCCCGCGATCTGCCGCACTGCGCCCATGTCTACGATTTCATGGCGTCGGCGCCGTCGGCGGCGTGGTTCTACAACGACAGCTATTCCGGCCAACGTTATGCGGCACAGCTCAAGGCTCTGATGCCGCCGAACGATTATTTCGCCGAGCCCTGGCGCGGGCCGATCGCGAATTGGGACGGCGTCGTGCCGGCGGCGACGCTCGCCCAGCGCTATCCCTGCATCGCGCTCCGCAGCGCCGAGCCCAACGCCGTCGACGATCTCGCCAAGCAATTCGGTACCCGCTTTGCCAACGCGGCGCGCTGCCGCGCCGGCAACGAGGAAATCCTGGTCGCCGGCGCGGATTGTCCGGCGGTTAAACCGTAAACACCGTCGAGCCGGTGGTCTTGCGCGCCGCGAGATCGGTGTGCGCCTTGGCCGCGTCCTGCAGCGGATAGGTCTGGTTGACCGCGATCTTGACGATGCCCTTCGCCACCACCTCGAACAATTCCTTGGCGCCGGCGACCAGATCCTCGCGCTTGGCGCAATAGGTGTTGAGCGTCGGCCGCGTCACATAGAGCGAGCCCTTCTGCGACAGCAGGCCGAGATTGAGCGGCTCGGGCGCGCCCGAGCTGGCGCCGAACAGGGCGCAGACGCCGAGCGGCGCCAGGCAGTCGAGCGATTTCATGAACGTGTCCTTGCCCACGGAATCGTAAACCACCGGCACCTTCTTGCCGCCGGTGATCTCGACCACGCGCTTCTGGAAATCCTCTTTGGTGTAGTTGATGACGTGATCGTAGCCGTGCGCCTTGGCGAGCTTGGCCTTGTCGTCGCTCGACACCGTGCCGATCACGGTGGCGCCCAGATGCTTCGCCCATTGGCCGGCGATCAGGCCGACGCCGCCGGCAGCGGCATGGAACAGGATGGTGTCGCCGGATTTGACGCGATAGGTGCGGCGCAGCAGGTATTGCGCCGTCAGGCCCTTGAGCATCATCGCCGCTGCCGTCTTGTCGTCGATGCCTTTCGGCAACGCGAGCAGGCGGTCGGCCGGCATGACGCGGATTTCGGAATAGGCGCCGAGCGGCCCGTTGCCATAGGCGACGCGATCGCCGGCCTTAAGGTCGCTGACGCCGGGGCCGACTTCCTCGACCACGCCCGCGCCTTCGGCGCCGATGCCGCTCGGCAGCGGCGAGGGATAGATGCCCAGGCGGTTGTAGATGTCCATGAAGTTCAAGCCGACGGCGGTGTGGCGCACGCGCGCCTCGCCGGGGCCGGGCTTGCCGACCTGGACCTCTTCCCATT
>JAGWIH010000028.1 GCA_028866355.1 Alphaproteobacteria bacterium | reverse complement strand
GACGGCGACGGCCTGGTACGTGCCGCCGACGATGACCGGCTATCAGGATCTCGATCAGTATGGCCAGTGGACGACCGATCCGACCTACGGCACGGTCTGGTATCCGGCGTCGATCCCGACGGACTGGGCACCTTATCGCTACGGCCACTGGGTTTGGGTTCAGCCCTGGGGTTGGACCTGGGTCGACGACGCGCCGTGGGGCTTCGCGCCCTTTCACTATGGCCGCTGGGCGTTCATCCGCGACCGCTGGGCCTGGTGCCCGGGTGATTATCATGTGCGCCCGGTCTATGCGCCGGCGCTGGTCGCCTTCATCGGCGGCGGCATCACGATCGCCGTGGGCCAGCCGGTCGGCTGGGTGCCGCTGGCACCGGGCGAACGATTCCATCCGTGGTATCACACCGACGCCGCCTACGTGCAGCGCGTGAATTATGTGCGCTACAACACGCGTGTCACCAACAACATCGTGATCAACAACAACTACAGCCGGGCGCAGACCGCGCAGTTCCGCAATGCGCGGGCGGCGACCGTGGTCTCGGCGCATGCGTTTTCGTCCGCGGCACCGGTGCAGCACTCGGAGGTGAAGGTCGATCCGCAGCATCTCAATCGGGCGCGGACCGTCGCCACCTTGACGCACGTGCAGCCGACCGTCGAGGCCCGCGGCGCCATCGCCCATCCCGAAGCGGCAAGCCCGACCGCCGTTGTGCGTCCCGAGAAGCGCGCCCCGGCACCGACGGCGACCGCCAACCGTGAAGCTGCGCCGTCGCCGGCAGTTACGCGCGGCAACGACCATCCGCAACCGCCGACGCCCGAAACCCGCGCCGCCGCGCCGGCGCCGCATCCGCCGACACCGACGCCGCAGGGCCGGCCAGTAACGCCGTCGGCGCCTGAAACGCATGTCGCGACGCCGGCACCGCATCCACCGACGCCTGAAACGCACGTCGCAACACCGGTGCCCCATCCGCCGACGGCGACTCCGGAGACGCGGCCTCCGTCGCCGCCACCGACGCGCCAGGCCGCCGTGACCCCGCGCGTCACGCCGCCACCGATCCCGCATCCGTTCGCGGCCACGCCGCGTCCCGCGGCGCGTCCGTTGCCGCCGGCGAAGGTCCAGCGGCCGGTGCAGAACACCCGCATCACGCCGACGCCGCAAGGCTGGCAGCGCGCCCCGGTGCAACCCGCGGCCGCTCATCCGCCGCAGCCGCCGCGTCCGGCGCCCGCGCCGCATCCGGCGCCGGCCGCGCATCCCGCGCCGCCGCAAGGCGGCAGCCAGAGCGGCGAACCACAACGGCATCCCTGAACCGGCGTCAGCCGGCGGCGGTCAGTCCCAAGCGCGGTCGCCGAAGCCGGGCGGCCGCTTCTGGTCGGCGCCCGACGGCAGCGGCGCCGCCGGCGCAGCCATCCAGCTTTCCATGTCGCGGATGACCACGGCCGCTTCGAGGTCGCGCGTCAGCATGTGATAGCCATTTTGATAATAAGCGATGCTGCGCCGGCCCGGCGGCACCTTCGGCAGCCGCGCGATGAAGCGCTTCATCGCACGCGCCGGAATCAGTTCGTCGTGCGCGCCGTAGAGGATCAAGGCACGTTCGTTGAATTCAGGCGCCGCGTTCTGCGCCAACGTCATCAAATTGACCAGCCCTTCGATCGTGTCGGCGCGCGTCGCCTTGATGAATAGCGGATCGCGCGCCAGGTCGCGCAGCATCTCGATATTGTCGGACGCCTGGATGTGCAGGCTCGAGCCGGTGAAGGTCGCGGCCGGCATGAAGGTATCGGCGAGCCACAGCGCGCTGCGCTCGAAAATATTCATCTCGGCGCGGCTCCAGACTGCCGGCGCGAGCAGGATGTAGCCATCGGCAACCGGCTTTTCTGTGTCGGCGATGCCGGTGGCGGCGACGATCGCGACGGCGCCGCCCATGCTCTCGCCGAACACGAACAACGGCACGCCCGGATAGCGCGCGCGCAGCAAATGCGTCGCTTCGGCCAGATCCTGCGCCATGCGCTTGGCGCCGGCCCACCGGCCACGATCAGGCGCGCGGCCGAAGCCGCGCTGGTCGTAGGCGAAGGTGGCGATGCCGGCGGCTTCCATCGCCTTCGCGGGTTCGGCGCCGCCGTGCGAATAGTCGTTGAAGCCGTGAACATAGAGCACCACGGCGCGCGGCCGACCGGCCGGCAGCCACGAATAAAATGGCAGCTTCACGCCGTCGTCGGCGCGCAGGAAATCGCCGTCGAGCGCGGGCTTGGCGATGTCGGGAGCATGAGGCGGCACGTTCGGCACTCCGGCGCAACCAACCAGGACCATCGCGAGCGTCATCGCCGCGATCCGGGCGAGACGCAGCTTCACGCGGACGTTCCCTGCCGCGTCAGGCGCAGGAAGATATCCTCGAGATCGGTTTCCTCGCTCGAAACGTCGCGAATGGCAAGCCCGGCGGCGGCGACCGCCGCCAGCACTTCGCCGACATGAGCCCGGCTCGGCTTGTAGTGAAAGATAACCCGATCGGGCGCCTCGAGCGTCAGGCCCAAGGCCTGGAGCGCCGGCGGCAGCGCGCTCACCGGCGCCATCAGCGCCAAACTCAGCTTCTTCTCGTCGACCTTGCGCACCAGCGCCTGTGTTTCGTCACATGCGACAAGGCGTCCTTCGTCGATGATCGCGATGATGCGGCAGAGCTCTTCGGCCTCTTCGAGGTAGTGCGTCGTCAACAGCACCGTGGTACCGGCCGCGGCGAGCTCCCGCACGGTCGTCCACAACTGGAGACGCAGCTCGACGTCGACGCCCGCCGTCGGCTCGTCGAGCACGAGGACCGGCGGTGAATGCACCATCGCCTTGGCCATCATCAGCCGGCGCCGCATGCCGCCCGAGAGCGTGCGCGCCGGCGCGTCGGCCTTTTCGGTCAATCCCACGAGCGCGAGCAGCTCGGACGTGCGGCGTTCCGACTTCGGCACGCCATAGAGCCCGGCCTGGACGTCCAGCAACTCCCGCGCGGCGAAGAACGAGTCGAGATTCAATTCCTGCGGAACGACGCCGATGGCGGCGCGCGCGTTGCGCGGGTCTTCGTCGATGTCGATGCCCCAGATCTTGGCGCTGCCGGACGATTTGATCACCAGGCCGGCGAGGATATTGATGAGCGTCGACTTGCCGGCGCCATTCGGGCCGAGCAGGCCGAAGATGGCGCCGCGCGGGATCGCCAAATCGACGCCGTCCAGCGCCGGCTTGCCCCGGCCGTTGCCGCCGTAGAATTTGGTCAGGCCCTTGATCTCGACCGCCGGGGCGGACGGTGCGCTCGCGAACGCGTTGCGACTGGTCATTGATTGTACCGGTGTAATGCGTATCATCCGCGCCGCAAACGGGTCAATCGAGCGGACGGCATGTCAGGGATCAAGCCTTTCGAGACGGTTACGGTCGATACCGATAAGGTCGCATGTGCCGGCGAAGGCGGCGGCTTGGTCGGTGGTCACCCCAAGGTCTATCTCAATCTCGGGCCCGGCGGCCGGGTCGAATGCCCGTATTGCTCGCGCCTGTTCCTCAAGCGGGGCGCGCCGGCGGAATATCCGCCCAACCAGACCAGCAAGTCGGCCTAGACGCGCGGCGCGGTCGCGCGCTTTGTCCGTGCACTGGGCGGTGTTGTGGTGAAGAATTCACACCATGCCCGATACACGCGTCAAGCCGGCACCTAAGGCGACCGGCAAAAAGAGCGGCGGCGCCGGCGGCGCGGCCAAGCCCAAGCACGTCTATCTGATCGACGGCTCGGGTTTCATCTTCCGCGCCTATCACGCGATGCCCAAGCTGACGCGGCCGGACAAGACGCCGGTCGGCGCGGTGCTCGGCTTCTGCAACATGATCCTGAAGCTGGTCGGCGAGACCGATGCCGACCACGTCGCGGTGGTGTTCGACGTCGCGCGCACCACCTTCCGCAACCGGCTTTACAAGGATTACAAGGCACACCGGCCCGAGCCGCCGGACGATTTGGTGCCGCAATTTGCGCTGGTGCGCGAAGCGGTCGATGCCTTCAACGTCTGCCGCATCGAGCAGCCCGATTACGAGGCCGACGATCTGATCGCGACCTATGCCGATGAAGCGGTGCGCGAAGGCGCGCGCGTCACAATCGTCTCATCCGACAAGGATTTGATGCAGCTCGTTTCCGACAAGATCGAGCTTTACGACGCCATGCGCGAACGGCCGATCCGTGCGCCCGAAGTGGTCGAAAAATTCGGTGTCGGTCCCGACAAAGTGATCGACGTGCTGGCCCTGTGGGGCGACAGCAGCGACAACGTGCCGGGCGTGCCCGGCATCGGTGCCAAGACTGCGGCCGAGCTCATCAACCAGTACGGCGACCTCGAGACCCTGCTGAAGCGCGCCGGCGAGATCAAACAGCCGAAGCGGCGCGAGGCGCTGACCGAACATGCCGCCGATGCGCGGCTATCGAAAAAGCTGGTGACGCTCGATCACGCGGTGCCGCTGCCGTGCCCGTTGTCGGATCTGGCCGTCCGGCCGCTCGATCGATCGAAAGTGACGGCGTTCCTTCAGACGCAGGGCTTCCGCGCGCTGCTGGGCCGCGTCCAGGCCAAGCTCGGTTCGGGCGGTGTCGCTGGGCCGGCCGAAGACGGAGCCGCGAGCCCGCGGCCCGCAGCCGATATTCAAGCGCCGGCGTCGGTCGCAACGGCGGCCGCGGCGGCGCTCGCCGCCGCCAAGCAGAATTACGAATTGGTGCAGGATGTGGCCGCCCTCGACCGTTGGGTCGCCGCGGCGTTTGAAAAAGGCGCAGTCGCGATCGACACCGAGACCAGTTCGCTCGACGCCGTCGCCGCCGATCTGGTCGGCGTATCGCTGGCGCTCGAACCGGGCATGGCTTGTTATATCCCCGTCGGTCACACCAGCGGCGCGCCCGGTGCGCTCGATCTCGCAGGCGCCGGTGCGGCGCCGAAGCAAATTGTGCGCGAGCTCGTCATCGAGCGGCTCAAGCCGCTGCTCGAGGATCCGGGCGTGCTCAAGATCGGCCAGAACGTCAAATACGACATGCAGGTGCTCTTCCGTTACGGCATCGCCATGGCGCCGATCGACTGCACGCTGCTGATCTCGTTCGTCCTCGACGCTGGCCTGCACGGCCACGGCCTCGACGAGTTGGCCAAGCTCCATTTCGGCCACGACATGATCAAGTACAAGGACGTCGCCGGCAGCGGCAAAAACCATATCGGCTTCGCGGCCGTGCCACTGGACCGCGCCTGCGACTATTCCGCCGAGGACGCCGATTACACGCTGCGGCTGCATCGCCTGTTGAAGCCGCGGCTCATCGCCGAGCATCGCATCGCGTTTTACGAAACCGTGGAGCGGCCGTTGCCCGCCGTCGTGGGCGCGATGGAGCGCGCCGGCATCACCGTCGATCGCGCCGAACTCAAACGCTTGAGTGACGACTTCGCCCGGCGCATTGCCGAGGCGGAGATCGAAATCCACAAGCTCGCCGGCCACCCGTTCAACGTCGGCTCGCCGCAACAGCTCGGCAAGGTGCTATTCGACGAACTCCACCTCGAACGCTTTGGCCGCAAGACCAAGTCGGGTGCCAATTCCACCGACGCAGCCGTGCTCGAAGAGCTGGCCGAGGCGCATCCGCTGCCCGCCAAGGTGCTGGAATGGCGCGAGCTGGCGAAGCTCAAATCGACCTATGCCGATGCGCTGGTCGACGAAATCAATCCGGCGACCGGCCGCGTTCATACAAGTTATTCGCTCACGGGCGCGGCGACCGGCCGGCTGGCGTCGAGCGATCCCAATCTGCAGAACATCCCGATCCGCACCGAGGAAGGTCGCAAGATCCGCCACGCCTTCATCGCGGCGCCCGGCTGCCTGCTGATTTCGGCGGATTACAGCCAGATCGAGTTGCGTCTCGCGGCGCACGTCGGCGACATCGGCCCGTTGAAGGACGCGTTCCGCGACGGTCTCGACATCCACGCGATGACCGCCAGCCAGGTCTTCGGCGTGCCGATCGAAGGCATGGACCCGATGCTGCGGCGGCGCGCCAAGGCGATCAATTTCGGCATCCTCTACGGCATCAGCGCCTTCGGCCTCGGCCGCCAGATCGACGTGCCGCAGGCGGAAGCCGGCAAATTCATCAGGGCCTATTTCGACCGCTTCCCGGGCATCCGCAATTACATGGATCGCACCAAGGAATTCGCGCGCGAGAACGGCTATGTCGAAACCCTGTTCGGCCGCCGTTGCTACGTGCCCGGAATCAAGGACCCGATCCCGGCGCGCCGCGGCTTCTCCGAGCGCGCGGCGATCAACGCGCCGCTGCAGGGCGCCGCGGCCGACATCATCAAGCGTGCCATGCGGCGGATTCAGCCGGCGCTGGCGCAAGCCGGTCTCAAGGCCAAGATGCTGTTGCAGGTGCACGACGAACTCGTGCTCGAGGCGCCCGAAGCCGAAGCCAAGAGGACCGCCGCGCTGGTCAAAGAGGTGATGGAAAACGCCCATCGTCCGGCGGTCGAACTGTCGGTGCCGCTGGTTGTCGACACGGGTATGGCGCGTCATTGGGACGCAGCCCATTAACGCGACGGTGTCGCCACGCACACGCGTGCATAAGCCGGAAAATCCTGTGGATGACACACGCCGCTGCGTGACGGTTTTAACCGCTGTTAAACCGTTGTGGCTAAGGTGTGGCCGATCCGAACCTCGGGGGACGGTGGCGTGCAAAGTAAGTTTCGTGACGATCCGATTTTGGGTCCGGCTTATGACTATTGGCGCAGCAAATGCCGCAACGGCGCCTTGCCGCGCCGCCGCGACATCGATCCGACCGAGATTCCGCGCCTTTTGCCGCATTTGCTGATCAGCGAGCTGGTCGATGGCGGTACGCGGCTGCGTTATCGGCTGGCCGGCACCGCGGTCGTTGCGGCCTATGGCGGCGAACTTACCGGCAAGCATTGTGACGAAGTTTGCTTGCAGGAGCGCCGCGCCTCGGTCGTCGCGCAATACCGGCTGATTTGCGAGCGAAAGCAGCCGTTGCTGCTGCGGCACCGCTATCTCTCGTCGCACCAGGTGCCGCTGATCTGTCATCGCCTGGTGATGCCGTTGTCCGACGATACGCAGACAGTGAGCCAATTCGTCGCCGCGCTGCGCTTCGAATATCACGGCAATGTGCATGAATGGGCCGGCCGCTGGGCCGCGTCCGCCGGTGATTTCACCTTCGAGGACGGCTACAGCGCGCTGGTTGCCTGAGGCCTAAGATCTAGCACTGCACTTTGGCGCGTGCGGCATTGCGCTCGGCGAGCTCGGCCAGCCGCTCGAATTGAGCCGCGACTTCCAGCAGTTCGAATCGCAGCGTCGCGCTTCGCGAGTCGCGCGCCAAAGTGCGCAAGCGGACCGCTTGCTCACGATAGGTGATGGCTGCCGAAGGTCGTTCGGCCATACCCAATCCCAAATTGACGCCGCGTGAGCCTATGTCGGCCGAGTCTGTCGCGGTGGTGACGTTTCCGTGACTGCGCGTGTTGCGGCGCAACCAAGTGCTCTATGGGTCAACGCCGGGCGAGGGCGACCGCGAGATTGCAACCGATCGAAACCAGCAGCGCCAGGACCAGTGCCGCCGGCGCGCCCAACGGCATAACGGCCACATGGAGCGCAATGAGGGCGGCGGCGAATCCGCCGAGGCCAATGACCGCATTGGCCGTCAACGCCGCCGTCGCAGGGCCGCCGATTCGCGGCTGGAAGATGAGAATCAGGCTGATCAGAACGATCGGAAACAGCGCCAGGAGTCCGGTGACAGTCGGCCCGACGCGGCTGCTCAAAATCACCACGGCGGCAACTAGCGCCGACACCATGACGGCGCGCAACGGCACGTCATAGCGGCGGCGTATCGTCGGCGGCATCGGCGCGGCACGAAACCTCCGGCTGACGGCCAGACATGCCGCGAAGACGACGACGTTGAGCAAAACCGCCTCGAACAACGTCCAATCCACACCGCGTGCCGCGACCGACAGCGCGATCCAGGCGGCGAGCGCGGCGGCGAGACTGACCGCCACGCTGCGCGACTGGGCGACGGCGGCGTGCACGGTGCAGAACACCATGTTGGCGGCATTGGCGGCGAGACTTGCCAAGGTGCTGGCGGCGATGAAACCGGGATCGTGGTCGAGCGCGAGAAAGACGTATGCGGGGCCGGCGGCAATCGGCAACGTCGCCACCATCGCGCCGATCAGCGGACCGGCGCGCTCGGCGGCCCGCGCCGCGCCGACGACGAAGGCCGCCGTGATCGCCAGCTTCGCGGCCAGCGCCAGCCCATAATCGCCGGATCCCATGTCTCGCTGTGCGACGCCCGGTTGGGCGCCGTCCCCCTTTGCGCGGTCTTGGGGTGTGACTTTGCCGGGTCCGGACGGTTCCGTCGAGCCAGCACCGGCGGCGTTAAAAATGGGACGGCACGGATTCAGTTCGGCGCTATAATTCCGCTAACCGCTGGCAGTGCTTGTCCAGGCGCCGGCGGCCGAGAGACGCGCACCAACCGGGTAGAAAAGCCCCGCGCTCCCGCCTGCTGATTTGGTGGGAGTCGCGCATGCGCTGCTATTTCACGCAGGATGCTCACATTGGCGCGGTCGCGATGCTGGCCGATGCCGCCGCCGCGATCGGTCGTTGGCGCGGAGGACAGCGATGAAATCGACAGACGCCGCTCGCGTGCTGCGCGAGGTACGCCGCATGCGTGGCCGGCTTCGTAAGCTGCCGCCCGGCGATGTGCGGCGCACGCTGAAGTCGGCGGCCGAGAGGCTCGAGACGATCGCGCGCCAACTCGAAGCGGAAGCTGCGCCGAAAAAACGGACGAAATAGCCGGCTGCGGCGACTAGCTGCGCAACCAGGTGGCGAGATAGCGTTCCGCCTTGCCGTATTGATCGGCGCGGCCGATGAAGCCGACATACCAGTCCGGCCGGATGACGTAGAGACCGGCGCCGTAACGCGCGTTCATTTCGCCTTCGGCTGAAGCGGTAATCGCCTTGACCCACGGCATGAAGCGCGCCGCGAGCTCGACCGCGCTCGGCGCCTCGGCCGCACCGACGGCAAGCAAAGTAAAGCCGTCGCGATTGAGCACGTCGAACAGCTGGCGGCGCTGACCGTCGACCGTCGCGGCGGCGTCGGGCGCTCGATCGCCGGGCCGCAGCCGCTTGCTGGGCCGGCCTTGGCTGAGCGCGCTTCGCGGATAGCGGATGTCGAGCTCGGTCATCGTGCGCGCAAAGACCCGGCGCGCCGCCGCGAACCGCATCACGGACGCGGCTATTTGATTGCGTAGCCACTGCGCGGCGGGCTGGTGCAACGTCGCCAGCCGCGTCAGGCGCGCGGCATTGCGCAACACCATGTCGCCGACGGCACTGCGTTCCGGCGAATAGGTCACGAGCAAGCGGTCGCCGGTTTTGCCTTTGATCGTCAGCGCCAGCTTCCACGCCAGATTGAAAGCGTCCTGGATGCCGGTGTTCATGCCCTGCCCGCCGGCTGGACTGTGAATATGTGCGGCATCGCCGGTCAGGAAGACACGGCCGTGCCGGTAATCGGCGACCTTGCGGTCGTTGATGCGGAACAGGCTCAGCCACACCGGGTCGTACGCGCGCACGCCGCCAGGACCGCGCCGGTCTAGGGCCGATTGGATAAGGTCGAGCGTCGCTTCCTGCGGCGCCTCGATCGCAGGCCCGAGATCGGCGATGACGCGGAACCGGCCGCGCTGCATCGGAAAAATGCCGAGCACGCCTTCCCGGTGCCAATAAAGTTGGAGCTTGTCTTCGACCGCGCCGTCGAGCTTGACGTCACCAAGCATGAACGCGACGGGTTCGGTCTCGCCGGCGAAATCGAGCTTAAGGCCGTGGCGTACGACGCTGTGCGCGCCGTCGCAGGCGACGAGATAGTCGCAGGTGACCTGCTCCGTCCGTCCATCGGCGTGGCTGAGCGTGCAGACGACGCTGTTCGGCCCCGGCTCGAACGACGTCAGTTCGATCGTGCGTTCGAGACGGCCGCCGAGCCGCTGAAGATGTTCCTCGAGCAGGCGTTCGGTCTCGCTTTGCGGGATGAACAGCGCATAAGGATAGGGCGTGGCGATGCCGGCAAAGCTGATCTCGGCGATGAGGCGGCCGTTGGCGCGCAGTTGCGCCTCGCGCGTCGGCCGGCCGACGGCGGTGAAATCGTCGGCGCAGCCGGCCAGCCGCAGCAACTCAAGCGTGCGCGGCCAAATCACCAGCGCCTTCGAAAGATCGGTGCGCTGCGCCGCGCGTTCGACGGCGCGGAAGGCGACGCCGTGGCGGCGCAGCTCGCATGCCATGGCCAATCCGATCGGGCCGCCGCCGGCGACGAGAACCGGAACGTCGCTCATGGCCGGGCGTTCCCGCAGGTCGGCGCGATTGTGGGCGCGTCTGTCGTGATATCCCCCGAGCGTGATGCGCGGTCAATGAGACTAGGGAACCCGCAACGGGTTCGGCAACTGTTTCACGCGCGATTTTCGGCGTGGCTCAGGATTGGCTCAGTTGCGACAGCCACACCAGCGCCGCATCCGTGCCGGCGTCGGGTGTGCCGAGATGGTTGGAATGCACGGTGACGAAGCGGTTGCGCGGATTGGCCGGAACCGTCTGGAAGAGGGTCGAGGCCGACCCCTGCGTCGGGTCGCCATCGCCGGCGACCCACAGAATCGGCACCGTCAGCTTCGAGAGGTTTGGGGCGAGATGCGTCAGCGCGTTGAGATCGTTGAAGCTGAGGAAGATCCGCGGCGTCGTTGTCACGGTCATGGCGTAGGCGCTACCGACGCCGGTGTTGAAATCGTCGAACGTGGTCTTCGTATCACCCTGGCCTTGCGCGATCAGCTGCCGTGCGCGGGCGAGGCTGGCGGCGACTTCCGGCCGCTGGCTTTTGCGGGTCGGGTCGTCGGCGGGACCGAACGCGATGATTCCGACGATGCCGGTATGCGTCGCGCCGTAGGCGATGGCGCCGTTGCCGCCGAGGCTCAGGCCGCCGACGACGATCGCCGCAGCGCCCTGAGCCTTGAGCTGGGCAATGGCGTTATCCACCTCAGCGATGCAATCGGGATAAGTCTTGTCAAAGTTGCGTCGCCGCGACCAGCACATTTCCGGCGTCGCCACGAGATAGCCGGCATTGCGCAGGGACATGATCAGGTGACTGCCAAAGGCGTCGCCGCGGGCATTGGTGGCCATGCCCAACGCGCCGCCGAGCTTGCCGTGCAGTAGCACGATGCCGATGCGCTGTTGCGCCGCGGCGGGTGGTGCGAATGCGCACAGCGCGACAAGCGCCAGGGCGAGCACAAAACGCGTGGCGAACACGCCGAGACCGCGAGACATGGTTCCCCCTTGTTCTTACCGCCGCACGGCGCCGCTCAGGCGGCGGCGTGGACGCCGGCCGCCTTCACGTCATTGCCGACATACGGCTCGTATTGCTTGAAGTTGGTTTCGAACCGTTTGGTCAGGCCGCGCGCAGTCTGGTCGTAGGAGCCTTTGTCGGACCAGGTATTGCGCGGGTTCAGCACGTCGGCCGGCACCTCGCCGCAGGATTCCGGAACCTGCAAGCCGAAGAACGACTCCTTCCGCGTCGGCACGCTCTTGAGCGTACCGGCCAGGACCGCGCGCACCAGCGCGCGCGTGTGGGCGATCTTCATCCGCGATCCGACGCCATAGGCGCCGCCCGACCAACCGGTGTTCACCAGCCAGCAGGTCGCCTTGTGCTTGGCGATACGCTCGCCCAGCATCTTGGCGTAGACGGTCGGATGGCGCGGCATGAACACGGCGCCGAAGCAGGTCGAGAACGTCGCCTGCGGCTCCTTGCCGAGGCCCTTTTCGGTGCCGGCGACGCGCGCGGTGTAGCCCGACAGGAAATGGTACATCGCCTGTTCCGGCGTGAGCTTCGCAATAGGCGGCAGGACGCCGAAAGCGTCGGCCGTCAGCATGATGACGTTTTCGGGATGCGGCGCCAGGCCGGTCGGGCTCATGTTGGGAATGAAGTCGACCGGATAGCAGGCGCGGGTATTCTCGGTCAGGCTGCCGTCGTCGAGGTCCGGCATCCGCGTCGCCGGATCGATGACGACGTTCTCCAGCACCGTGCCGAAGCGGAACACGGTGTCGTAGATCTCGGGCTCGGCCTGCTTCGACAGGTTGATGCACTTGGCGTAACAACCGCCCTCGAAATTGAACAGGCCCTTCTGGCTCCAGCCATGCTCGTCGTCGCCGATCAGCGTGCGCGAGCTGTCGGCCGACAGCGTCGTCTTGCCGGTGCCCGACAGGCCGAAGAAGATGGCGGCGTCGCCGCGCGGACCGACATTGGCCGAGCAATGCATTGGCAGCACGTCGCGCCCCGGCAGCACGTAGTTGAGATAGCCGAACACCGACTTCTTGATCTCGCCGGCGTACTCGGTGCCCAGGATCAGCACCAGCTTGCGCGCGAAATTGACCGCGACGATGGTGTCCGAGCGGATACCGTCGATCTCGTGCATCGCGAACAATTTCGGCGCGTGCAGGATGGTGAAGTCCGGCGTGAAGTCGCGCAATTCCTCGCGCTTCGGCCGGATGAACATGTTGCGCGCGAACAGCGCGTGCCACGCGCTCGGCGTCACCACACGCACCTTGAGCCCGAAGGCCGGATCGGCGCCGGCGCGCAGGTCGTGCACGTAGAGCTTGTGTCCCTGGTACCATGATAAGACGCGACGATGCAGCTGATCGAACGTCGCCTCAGGCAGCTTCTGGTTGATCTCGTTCCAGTCTATGTCCTTGCTCGTCGACGGTTCGTCGACGGTGTATTTGTCCTTCGGCGTGCGGCCGGTGAACGCGCCGGTATAAGCGACGAAGGAACCGCCGGCGCCGAGAAAGCCTTCGCCGTTGCGGATGGCGTGTTCGTAGAGCACGGGAACCGACAGGTTCCAGAACTCGCCGCTCAGATTGCGAAACCCTTGCTGCTTGAGACCGAAACTCGAAGCAAGCGCGACCGCCGTCTCGGGTGCGTCCTTGGGCACGGTGTTTCCTCCTGGCCGAGGTGACTCCGGCGCCGGCTTATGGGCGACGCGCTTTCCCCCTCGCGTCACGATGCCGGCTTGGCGATAAAAATATCGCGCCGAATATGACCAATGCAATGCGGCGCCGACCCGCGCTCCGTGACCGATTTCTGCCGCAGCGCGATGGTGTCGCCGCCGCCGTGCGCATCAGCCCTTCGCTTTGGCCGATGTTGCGCTGCGATATTGGTCGCCCGATATCCCGTCGATGCGGCCGAAGCCGGCGACCAGGTGTACGCGCGCGATCCGGA
>JAGWIH010000324.1 GCA_028866355.1 Alphaproteobacteria bacterium | reverse complement strand
CCGGGGCTCGACAGCGCGCGCATCACCGTGTCGAGCGTGCGGCCTTTGTCCTGGATCTGGCCGTGCAGCGCGGCGACCGCTTCGTTGAGCTTGGTCGCGTGCTCCACCAGCGGCTGCGCCAGTTTCTTGAGCCGGGCCTCAGACTCCTTTTTGGCTTCGGCGTTCTCGCGCTTGTAATCGTCGAGCAGCTTGGACGACAGCGATTGTGCCGGCTCGAGAACCGCCGCCTTGGTCGCGTCCAACATTTCCTGCCTGAGGCGCGCGTAATCCGTCGAGCGCCGCTCGGCTTGGGCGAGCTGCTCGCGCGCGACCGCAAGGTCAGTTACGGCGCGACCGCGGGCGTGGAACAGCCACGCCACGAGCGCCAGCAGAACGACGACACCGAAGGCTAAAACGACTTCCATGCCCGCATGTTAGCGCAGGTGGCCGACGCCAGCTATCCGTTGACGGACTCGGGCCGACGGCCTACCTAAAGAGCCGTCATGGCCCTTTTGCCGATCATCGTCGCGCCCGATCCGCGGCTCAAACGCAAGTCCAAGCCGGTCGCCAAGGTCGACGAGCGCGTGCGCAAGCTCATGGCCGACATGCTGGACACGATGTACGAATCGAACGGCATCGGACTTTCCGCGCCCCAAGTAGGCATCCTCGAGCGCGTCGTCGTGGTCGATTGCGCGCGTGAAGGGGAGAAACCGCAGCCGATCAAGCTCGCCAATCCCGAGATCGTTTGGGAGTCGGACGAGACGGTGGTGTGCAGCGAAGGTTGCCTGTCGCTTCCCGAGCAATATGCCGACGTCGAGCGGCCGGCGGCGATCCGCGTGCGCTATCTCGACGCGCAGAACGAGATTCGCGAGCTCGAGGCCAAAGACCTGCTCGCCACGTGCATCCAGCACGAAATCGATCATCTCGACGGTGTGCTCTTTGTCGATCATATCTCGGCCTTGAAGCGCAGCATCATCCTGCGCAAGCTCGGCAAGACCAAGCGTCTCAAATCGCCGGTCCCCGCCTGAGGGCGCGATGGCGCCCCGTCCGCCGGTCAAGCTGCGCCTCGCGTTCCTGGGCACGCCGGATTTCGCCGCGCGCATTCTCGGCGCGCTGCTCGACGCCGGCCACGACATCATCGCCGCCTATACCCAACCGCCGCGGCCGGCCGGCCGCGGCCACCGCGTCACGCGCTCGCCCGTACATGATCTGGCCGAAAGCCGCGGCATCCCGATTGAAACGCCGGCGAAGCTCGACAGCGCGGCGGTCGGCAAGTTCACGGCGCTGAAGATCGACGCGGCCGTGGTCGCGGCCTATGGGTTGATCCTGCCGAAAGCGATGATCGATGCCCCGCCGCTCGGCTGCCTCAACGTCCATGCTTCGGTCCTACCGCGCTGGCGTGGTGCCGCGCCGATCGAGCGCGCCCTGCTCGCGGGCGACCCTGAGACCGGCGTCTCGATTATGCACATGGACGAAGGTCTCGATACTGGGGCGATTTTGCTCGCCGAACGACTTGCGATCCCGGCGCGCATGGGCGCCGCCGCGCTTTATGACGAACTGGCCGCGCTCGGCGCGCGCTTGATCGTCGCGGCGCTGGCGGCCGCGGCCGAAGGCAAGCTCAGTGCGAAGCCACAGCCCGCCGACGGCGTCACCTATGCCCGCAAGCTGCGGCGCGAAGAAGGCGCACTCGACTGGCGCCGGCCGGCCGTCGAGCTCGAACGCGCGGTACGCGCCTTTGAGATTTTCCCGGGTAGCTATTTCACCCACGACGGCGAACGCATCCGCGTGCTCGCCGCCGAGATCGCCGCCGGATCGAGCGGCGCGGCGCCGGGGACGGTGCTCGACGATGGGTTGCTCGTCGCCTGCGGCGACGGTGCATTACGCCCGACGAAGTTGCAGCGCCCCGGACGGGCCGCGCTGCGAACCGACGAATTCCTGCGCGGCTACGCGGTCGCGACCGGCACGGTGCTCCCATGCCCCGCTACAAGCTGACGATCGAGTACGACGGCACCGGCCTGGTCGGCTGGCAACGCCAGGCGAAGGGCCTGTCGGTGCAGGAAATTCTCGAAATCGCGGTCGAGCGCCTTTGCGGCAAGCACGTCACGGTGCAGGGCGCCGGCCGCACCGACGCGGGTGTGCATGCGCTGGCGCAGACGGCGCATCTTGACCTGGCGCGCGACCGGCCGACCGACGTGATCCGCAACGCGCTCAACCAGCACGTCAAGCCGCATACCGTCGCCGTGCGTGCTGTCGAACGTGTCGCGGACGGTTTCGACGCGCGGCGGTCGGCGCGCGGCCGCGTCTATCGCTATCGCATCCTCAACCGCCGCTCGCCGCCGGCGCTCGACCGCGGCCGGGTCTGGCATATCGGTCCGGCGCTGGACGTGGCGGCGATGCAGGCGGCGTCGCGCCTGCTGATCGGCAAGCACGACTTCACCACCTTCCGTGACACGCAGTGCCAGGCGAAGTCGCCGGTGAAGACGCTGGACGCGCTCGACGTCGCGCGCGCCGGCGACGAGATCTGGATCGAGGCGCGGGCGCGTTCGTTCTTGCACCATCAGGTGCGC
>JAGWIH010000323.1 GCA_028866355.1 Alphaproteobacteria bacterium | reverse complement strand
AGGTATCACCTTCGGTCTGGAGCCGAAAGCGCCGAAGCCGGCGCGGCTTTAGCCGTCGAGAGCCGCCAAATCCTTGCGCAGATGCTTGCCGGCGGGCGTGAGGATCGCGACGAAATAGGCCTCACGCAGCCGGCGTTGCGCCCGCGCGGTGCGGACATAACCGCGGGCGCCGAGATGCAGCATGGCGGTGTGCGCCGCCTTGATCGCCCAGTCGCCGGCGTCGATGCGCGATTGCAGCACGCGGCGGATATAGTCGCGGTCGGTCGCGAGCGGCGTGGCGCACAGCGCTTCCGTCTCGCGCTCGAGCTTCTCCAGCGCTTCGGCAATCGGCTCGGCTTGTTCGGGCAGGTAGCGGTTGACGTGACCGAGCGAACGGCCGGCGCGCGCGATCATCGCCAAACAATCGCGCATCAAGCCGGTGGCGAGTCCGTTCTGCAGCAGGATGAAGGTCGGCCGGATTTTCGGCACCAGCGCTTCGGCCGGCGCGGCGAGCACGCGCGCATCGGGCACGAAGCAATCGTGCAGCGACACCGCCCAGGTGCGCGTGCCGTCGAGCGCGACGAACTGAGCGCGCTGTCCCGCCTTGACGCCTTCCATATCGGTGTCGAGCAAGGCCATGACATGGCTACCGTCGTCGGTACCGAGGATCGCGCCGAAGACATGGCCGCGGCCGAGATTGGAAACGAAGGGCACCTGGCCGCTGACCCGGTAGCCGCCCTTCACCTTGCGGCCTTTGAGACGGATCGTTTCGATGCCGGCGAAGGCCTTCATCGGATTGGACAAGGCGGTGCCGCCGAGTTGTTCACCCGATGCGACCGGCGCGAGATACTGCGCGCGCAGCGATTCATTTGGCGTCACTGCGAGGTACCAGGCGCAGGCATCCTGGCACCACATGCAGAACGCAGTCGCGCCGCACTCTTCGGCGACGGAAGCGATGGCGCGGACGCCGTCCCACAGATGCCCGTCGCCCGCCGCCGCCGTAACGTGCGCCGCATAGGCGCCGGCGGCGCCGAGTGCGTGCAGCACGCCCTCGGGATAGTAGCCCTCGAGATCGATGCGGGTGGCGAGCGGCGCCAGCTCCTGCGCGACGATCGCGCGCACGCGATCGAAATCGACCGGCGACGATTCCGCCGCCGGTCGTCGCGACTTGGCGGCCACGCCGCCGCTGGCTGCCGCGCTCTTAGGCAAGGGCAACGCTGACCGGCACGGCGTTGCGGAACGTGCCGGTGACCGGCGACCAACGCACCGCGTGCGCCACCAGCTCGTCGAGCGTCTTGCGGTCGGCATCGCCTTCGACGTGCGCCTTGATACGCACGGCGGTGAAGCCAACCGGCTTTTCGCCGGTGTCGCCGACGCCCCACACCGAGGTGATGTTGATGTCGCCTTCGAGCTCGAGCTCGATGCGGCTCAGGGTGATGCCGCGGTGGATGGCGTTGGCATGGATGCCGACCGAGATGCACGAGCCGAGCGCCGCCAGCGCCGCCTCGGACGGATTGGGCGCGGTGTCGTCGCCGAGCAGCTGCGGCGGCTCGTCGACGACATGCGCCGGCAGCGTGCGGATGTAGTTGAGATGGCGGAAGCGGCCTTCCGCGACCGTGCGGCACTTCGCCGTGCGCACTTGCGTCGGGTCGGCTTTGCCTTTGGCCGCGAGCTTTTCGAGACCGTCCTTGTCGACCGGCGCCAGCCGGGTTTTTGTCGTCGTCATGTCGTTGCTCCTTCTCTGAAGATCAATTGTCGGGATGCCAGGCGTAACGGCGGATCAGCGCCACGCAGCAGGAATCCATCGCGAAGCCCAAGAGGCCGATGAACAGCACGATCGCCGCCAGATTGTCGTAGCGCAAAGTGTCGCGCGCATCGTTGATGGCATAGCCGAGGCCGGAGGTGACGCCGAGAAATTCCGCCGGCACCAGAATGATCCAGGCGACGCCGAGCGCCAGGCGTATGCCGGTGAAAATGTCCTGCGCCACCGCCGGCAAGGTGATGCGCCACAGCATGCGCAGCGGGCTCGCGCCGAGATTGCGCGCCACCTTGTGCCAGTTGGGATGCACCTTGCGCAGGCCGTTGGCGGTGGCGAAGGTCACCGGCCAGACCGCGGCGGCGGCGATCAGGAAGATGATCGCGCCGTCCCACGTCGCGAAGGCCATCACGGCGATCGGCATCCAGGCCAGCGGACTGATCATCCGCAAAAACTGGAACGGCACGTGCGTCATCTGCTGGAAGGCGCGGCTGCGGCCGATGGCGATGCCGACCGGCACGCCGATGATCGTGGCGATGGCGAGACCCTGGCCGATGCGCGACAGGCTGGCGAGCGCCTGCGGCCAGATCTGGCCGCCGATGGCGAGATGGACGAGCGCGACAATCGCCGGCACCGGCGCAAAATTGCTGAACGCCGCCGTGTCGGGATCGGCGGCGACAATCACCCCGCCGAGCCACCAGACCGCGAGCAGCACCGCGATGCCGATCAGCGGATAAAGCCGATGGACGGACAGCCGCCAGCGAAGCGGCGCACGGGCGCCGCGTTCGGCCGAAGGCGTTCCGGCCATCGAAATCT
>JAGWIH010000322.1 GCA_028866355.1 Alphaproteobacteria bacterium | reverse complement strand
CGACCGCGATCCGGATCGCGCGGGCGCACGCTGCCGACGCCGGCCTCGCGATCGACTACCGTCGGGCCGCCGCCGAAGATCTGGCGCGGGCGCGGCGGCGTTTCGATGCCGTCCTGGCGCTCGAGGTGATCGAGCACAGCGCCGATCCCGCGTTGTTTCTCGCCACGGCGACGTCGCTGATGGCGCCAGGCGGCGCTTTTGCGCTGTCGACACTCAGCCGCACGCTCCGTTCTTTTCTCTTCGCGATCGTCGGCGCGGAGTACCTACTGCGCTGGGTACCGCGCGGCACGCATCGCTGGTCGAAATTCATACGCCCGTCGGAAGTGGCTGAAATGCTTCGCAAAAACGGCCTCGAAACGGGAACCGTCACTGCCTTGAATTATGCGCCGGGCGGCGGCGTTTGGCGGCTCGGCGGCCGGCCGAACGTCAATTATTTACTATTTGCCAGCAAACCGGTGGGGAAATAACCTTATGTATTGTGCCGATCCCCGGACTAGATCAATCCGGGCGGGAGGGCATTTCACCAGTCCAAAGACGGATTTCAACCGTCGGTCTTGGATGGAATGTGGGGGGTTATTTCCGATGGTGCATCCATGAATGCATTTGCGTCGTCGCCCGGCGAAGCCGCGCGGCTGTCCGGCAAAATCAAATGGTTCAATCGCAGCAAGGGATTCGGCTTCATCGTTCCCGATGACGGCACGAGCGACGTGTTCTTGCCGCTTGCCGTGCTCGAGCGGTCGGGCTTCGGCGAGGCGCCCGATGGCGCCAGCATCACCTTCGAGTGGGTGCAGGGGCCGAAGGGTCGCGCCGCCACCCAGGTCCTCGACCTCGACGCCTCGACCGCCACGCCGCGGGCGCCCAGGGAACGTGGGGGCGAACGCGGTGGCTTCCGGTCGCGCGATGGCGGTGGCGGCGGCTTTGGCGGCGATATGCCGTCCGGTCCGGCTGAATCGCTCGACGGCGTGGTCAAATGGTACGACCCGGCGCGCGGCTTCGGATTCATCCTGCCGAACGACGGCAGCAAGGACATCTTCGTGCACATCACCGCGCTGCGCCGCTCCGGCATCGACGGGCTCGAGCCCGGCCAGCCGGTCCGCATGATGGTGTCGCAGGCGCGCCGCGGACGCGAAGCCTCGTCCATCGAATTGCTGCCACACGACGGCTGACGATTTCCGTCACCGTGTCCGTGGCCTGACCGCGATGCCGGAGAGCGCCGCGGCGGCCGCGACCACAAAGAACGCCACCCGGTAACTGCCGGTCATATCGATGATCGCGCCGAATAACGGCGGCCCAAGCAGCGCGCCGACGAACGTCAGTGCCAGCGCGCCGCCGGTCGCCATGCCGGCGCTGCCCGCCGGCGCCAGGCGCGCGACTTCGGCAAGAAACACGCCGTTCCAACCCAGCGCCACGGCGCCGAGCGCTGCCGCCACGGCCAACACCAGGGCGAACGGCCAACCCGGCCCGATCAGCGCCAACACGGCGCCAGCGGCGCCAATGGTCAAGCCAAGCAGGCTCAGCGCCCGTCGCGCACTAAGCAGCCGATCCGCCGTCCAACCCCACAGCACGCGGCCGACGATACCGGCGGCCTGGAGCACCGCCATCACGACGCCGGCCGCGACCAGCGCCATGCCGGCCCGTTCGGTCAGGAAATTGACGACGAAGGCGCTGACACACAGCTGCATCGCCGAATAGCTGAGCGAAGCGAGCGCCAGACGGCGCAGCACCGGCTCGCCGAGCACCATGTTGACGGCGGCGACGATATGGCTGCCGCCGGCCGCCTTTGGATCCGCATCGTCGTCGAGGCTTTTGTGCAACGGCTCGCAGACGATCGCGAGCAAGGCGCTGACCGCCGCGACCGCGAGCGCCGCGCCGCGCCAGCCGAATGGAATCGCCAGTGGCGGCACCACGAGTCCCGCCAACGCGCCGCCAAGTGGCACGCCGGTTTGCTTGATCGAGAAAACGAGTGCGCGTCGCGCCGGCGGCGTCTGCCGGATCAGCAGATGCGAGCTTGCCGGCGTCATCGGTCCATAACCGACTCCAATGAAGACGGCGCCAATGAGACCAAGCCAGATCGATGCGCTGGCCAGCAGCGCCAAGCCCGCGGCGCCGATCAGCAACGCCGCCTGGCTGACGCGGATCGCGCCGTAACGTCGTACCGGTCCGCCCGACATGCCGGTCGAAAGAACCGCCGCGGCATAAACCACCGCCGTGAAGACGCCGATATGATTGGCGCTGATGCCGAAGTCCGGTGCGGCGAGCCCGGCGAATACCGGCGGCGCCAAGACCATCAGCGTGGCCAGCGCCTGGATGGCGAGCGTGGCGATCAGAACGAGCATGGCATCGCGTGTTCGTACGGCGGGCCGGACTGCTGTGAATCCCGGGGATATCCGAATCGCAGGTATTGGCCGGTCTGGTCGCCCATGATACCGTATTTAGTGGTTGGACGATCTCTCACCACGATATACGGGGGGACGGCTTATGGAATCGATCTGGACCGCTGAACTCGTACAGAACCTTGCCCGACTCTGGGACGAAGGACATTCGACGGCTGAAATCG
>JAGWIH010000321.1 GCA_028866355.1 Alphaproteobacteria bacterium | reverse complement strand
CCGCCGATGATCAGCAGCTGGACCTTGCTGACGAGGTTGTCGAGCAGATCGAGTTTGGTCGAAACCTTGGCGCCGCCGACGATCGCCGCCACCGGCCGCGCCGGATTGTCGAGCGCCTTGTCGAGCGCGACGAGCTCGGCCTGCATCAACCGGCCGGCATAAGCGGGCAGCAGTCGCGCGACTGCCTCGGTCGAGGCGTGCGCCCGATGCGCCGCCGAAAAGGCGTCGTCAACATAGATGTCGGCGAGCGCGGCCAGCGCCTTGGCAAAGGCCGGATCGTTCTTTTCCTCACCTTTGTGGAAACGCAGATTCTCCAACAGCGCGACCTCGCCGTTGTGCAATCCTTCGACCGCGCGTTGTGCCGGCGCACCGATACAATCGTCGGCGAACACGACCTTCCGGCCGCCAAGCGCAGCAGCCAGCGTCGGCAGGATCGGCCGCAGCGATAGATCGGGCTCGCGATCCTTCGGTCGGCCGAAATGCGAGATCACGATGACGCGCGCGCCCTTGTCGGCCAGCTCGCGGATGGTCGGCGCCAACCGTTCGATGCGCGTCGCATCGGTAACCTTGCCGTCGGCGACGGGCACGTTGAGATCGGCGCGCACGAGCACGCGCTTGCCATTGGGATCGAGGTCGTCGAGCGTCCGAAACAGGGCCATGGGATCTACGCGCGTTGAGGCGCGTTCAGGCGTCGCTGGGCGGGACCCAGGGTATGGTCTGGAAGTCGATACCGTCTTCGGCAAGCGCACGCGATTCTTCCGGTGTCGAATCGCCGTAGATGCCGCGCGTCTTGCTCGTGCCGTTGTGGATGGCGCGCGCCTCGGCGGCAAACTGCGATCCGACGTTTTCGCAATTCGTCTCGACATGCCGGCGCAACACCTGGAGCGCGCGCCGCACCTCTTCGACGCGCGGCGGCGTCGGCTCGACGCTCGACGTATCGAGCGTGCGCAACGGCCGCGGCGCCATGGGCGCTTTGTCGACGGTGCTGCTGCCACATTGCGGGCAACTGACCTGGCCACGCGCGCTCTGCCGGTCGAACGTGGCGCCGTCGCGGAACCATCCTTCGAATTCGTGGTCGCCGTCGCATTTGAGCTTGAACAAAATCATCTTTGAGACATAACCCTTTAAGGGGCGGTGTGTTCCGCCAAGCAAGATGGTTTTGGCCATCGTCGGGGTCAAGTGCTAATGCGTCCGCCCACCGAATTCGACCCACCGCCGTCACCTTGGATCGAGCGTTACGCGGCTCTGATCCGCGCCGGTGGTCGCGTCCTCGACCTCGCCGCCGGCGGTGGCCGGCACACCCGACTGCTGCTCGCCCGCGGCTACAGCGTCGTCGCCGCCGACCGCGACACCACGGCGCTTCGATCTGCCATTACCGACGATGCCGCGTGTCGAACCGTCGCACTCGATCTCGAAAACGGGGAAGCCTGGCGGTTGGGCGGCGGCTACGACGGCATCGTCGTGACCAATTATCTCTACCGCCCGGTCTTTGCCGATCTTGTGGCTGCGCTCGCGCCGGCCGGCGTGCTGCTCTACGAGACCTTCATGCTCGGCAACGAACGCTTCGGCAAGCCGAGCAATCCGGACTTTCTGTTGCGGCCCAATGAGTTGATCGAGGCGTTTATGCCGCACCTGACGGTGGTGGCCTTCGAGCAAGGCATCGTCAGCCGGCCGCGGCCCGCCGCAATTCAGCGTCTGGTGGCGATAAAAGGCGGTATAATCGCCGTCGATTGAGGCGCTGCGGGAGATTCGCCATGGCGCGTAAATTCAAGCTCAATGTCGGTTGGCACGACCGGCTGATCCGCGTTCTCATCGGTCTAGCGATCATCGGCGGCATCTGGATCTGGTTGGCCGGCGAGCGCTGGCTCGCCTTGATCGGGATCATACCGATTCTGACGGCGATCGGCGGCTGGTGCCCGGTCTATGAGACGTTGGGCATGACGACCGACACCACCATCACGCGGGAAAGTTGACGCGTTAGTCGGCGGCGATGGTGCCGGGCCGCTTCGGCGCTGCGAATAGCCGTTCGTGCGCCAGCGACGGCACCGCGCGGCGTGCCTCGGCCACCTTGGCTGGATCGATCTCGGCAACGATCACGCCGACGCCGTCTTCGGCTTCGGCGAGGATTTCGCCCCACGGCGCCACGATCAGCGTGTGGCCAAACGTGCGCCGGCCGCCGCCATGTTCGCCCCATTGCGCCGGCGCGAATACGAAACAGCCGTTCTCGATGGCGCGGGCGCGCAGCAACACATGCCAATGCGCGCGGCCGGTCGGCACCGTGAAAGCCGATGGCATCGCCAGGAAATCGGCGCCCGCCTTGGCGAGTGCGCGGTAAAGGTGTGGAAAGCGCATATCATAGCAGATTGTCATGCCAAGCCGGCCCCACGGCAGCTCGGCAACCACGGCTTTGTCGCCAGGCTTGTAGGTTTGCGATTCGCGGTGCCGCTCGCCGGTCTGCAGATCGACGTCGAACATATGGATCTTGTCGTAGCGTGCGGCGATCTCGCCTTGCGGCGAGATCAGGAACGAACGGTTCGACAGCCGCTCGGCGTTCTTGTCGCGGAT
>JAGWIH010000320.1 GCA_028866355.1 Alphaproteobacteria bacterium | reverse complement strand
ATGCCGGTTCGTAACGGGGGCAATTCCGACATGTCAATTCGTGCGAGCCATTGCGCTATCCTTGCGACAGCGTTGCTGCTTGGCGGCTGCGCTTATGCCGATGACCTCTTCGGAACGAACTGGTCTGGTGAGCATTCGACGGTTGCCGCTGCGCCGCCGCAACAGCAAGCCACCACCTATTCGGTCCCGCCGTCACAGGCCGAACTCAATCCGGAGCCGACCAATAGTCCGAGCTCGACATATGACAACTCGAGCGCGTCGACAAACACGATCGTCAGCCAGAAGGTACAAAGCCTGCGCGGCGACCTGCAGCGGCTGAAGGGCAATGTCGTCCAGCGCGAACAGGATCTTGCCGGCGCCCGCGCGTCGGTTCAGCGCGACTCCCAGGCCTATTTCGACACCGTGGCGCGGATCAATTCGCGCTTGCAGACCGGCACGACGCCGGGCAATCCGAATCTCGTCGCCGCGTGGAATCAGGCGCAGACGTCGCTTGATCGCATCAACGGCGACATCGGGCAGCTTAACCGGATTTCGACCCAGGCCGCGGCGGATTCGTCGCTCGCATCCTATCTGACGAACGCGACCCAGGCGGCGTTCTCGCTGCAGGGCGCGGTCGAAGAGGACCATCGTCAGCTCACTGCCATCCAGACCGATGTCGACGCGACGACCGTGAAGCTCGATGCGCTGCTGAATAGCGTCAGCGACGAGATCGCCCGCCAGAGCAATTACGTCGCCAACGAACGCGACAACCTGGTGACGCTGTCGCAGGCGATCAAGAACGGTCGCCTCTTCGGGCCGAGCCTGGCGAGTCGCGCTTTTGCCCCGGCGGCGGTGACTCGGAGCAGCTTGCCGACACGGCATGCCGAGGCCACGACGCACACGGTGGCAACGGGCGGCAACCATCCGCTGGTGGTGATCCGGTTCGACCGGCCGAACGTCTCTTATGAGGAGGCGCTTTACACGGCGGTCAGCCGTGCGCTCGAGCGCAAGCCATCGGCCACCTTCGAACTCGTCGCGGTGGCGCCGAGCGCCGGCACGGCGGCGCAGGTTGCGGTCAATTCGAACGCGTCCAAGCACAACGCCGAAGACGTCATGCGCTCGCTCACCAACATGGGTCTGCCGGCTGACCGCGTGACGTTGTCGGCGACGACGAGCGCCGAAGTTCAAAGCAACGAAGTCCGCATCTACGTCCGCTGACCGGCGCGGCTAGGCGGCGCGGGTCCGGCGCGCTATCGTGCGGCATGACCGTGCCGCAGCCTTACACCAAGACGTTTCCGGTTTCGTGGGAAGAGCTGCACCGCAACGCGCGGGCGCTCGCCTGGCGGCTGCTCGATCTCGGTCCGTGGCGCAGCGTCATCGCCGTAACACGCGGCGGCTTGGTCCCGGCGGCAATCGTCGCGCGTGAGCTCGACGTACGATTGGTCGATACCGTCTGCGTCGCCAGCTATGACGATCGCGACCAGGGACCGGTCAAAGTTCTGAAAAGCGCCGCCGGCGACGGCGCCGACCATCTGATCATCGACGATCTGGTCGATACCGGCCGCACCGCCGAGGTCGTGCGGCGGCTGCTGCCCAAGGCGCATTTCGCGACGATCTATGCCAAGCCTAAAGGCCGGCCACTGGTTGACACCTTCATCACCGAAGTGAGCCAAGACACCTGGATCCTGTTTCCCTGGGATATCGAGCCGCAATTCGCGCCGCCGATCGCCAGCGCACGCGGCGTTAAGCGGTGAGTGCCGCCGACTATCCGGTTGTCAGCCTATTGCCGGGCCGGCACAAACGCGCCGAGCAAGGCCATCCATGGCTCTATTCCAATGAGATTCAGATGGATAAGGGCGCCAAGGCGCTGCCGCCGGGCAGCCTGGTGCGCCTCGCGGCCGGTTCGGGCAAGCCGCTCGGCGTGGCGACGTTCAACCCACATGCGCTGATCGCGGCCCGCATCGTCGACCGCGATCCGGCCTGTGTCGTCGATCGCGCGTTCATCGCGGCGCGGCTCGAAGCCGCGATTGCCTTGCGCCATCGGCTCTATCCCGAGCCTTTCTATCGCGCCGTTCACGCCGAAGCCGACGGCCTGCCAGGCCTGGTGATCGACCGGTTCGGCGACATCGTCGTCGCCCAGCTCAATACCGCCGGCATGGTGCGGCTCGAAGGCGAGATCGTCGGCGCGCTCGCCCTGGTTCTGGCGCCCAAGGCCATCGTGTTGCGCAACGACGGCGCCGGCCGCAAGCTCGAAGGCCTGGCGGATGAAGTCCGACTCGCATCTGGCGCGCTCGACAGTGCGGTCGAGTTCGTCGAAAACGGCACCCGCTTCTTTGCCGATCCATTGGCCGGCCAGAAAACCGGCTGGTTCTATGACCAACGCGAGAATCGCCGGGCCGTCGCCGCGCTGGCGAAGGGGTGCCGGTTGCTCGACGCCTATTGCTTTGCTGGCGGGTTCGCGGTCACGGCGGCGCGCGCCGGCGCATCGTCCGTGGTCGCCATCGATCGCTCGGAAACTGCGCTCGCGCTCGCCGGTCGCGCCGCGGCAGCCAACGGCGTCGAAGCACGCTGCCGCTTCGCACGCGCTGAAGCCTTT
>JAGWIH010000319.1 GCA_028866355.1 Alphaproteobacteria bacterium | reverse complement strand
TGAGCCGGTTTCATTTCCATCGCCTCTTCAAGTCGGTCACCGGCGTGACGCCGCGCGCCTATGCCGCGGCCTGTCGCGCCAAACGGCTTCACGTCGAGCTGCCGCGCGCCGGCAGCGTGACCGAAGCTTTTTACGATGCCGGGTTCAATTCGAGCGGCCGCTTCTATGCGGCCGCCGACGCATTGCTCGGCATGCGGCCGCGGGCGTTTCGCGCCGGCGGCGCCGGCGCCGCGATCCGTTTCGCTGTCGGCCAGTGCTCGCTCGGTGCGATCCTGGTCGCGGCAACGGCGAAGGGTGTCTGTGCGATCATGTTGGGCGATGACGCGGAGCGGCTGGTGCGCGATCTGCACGAGCGCTTTCCGAAGGCGCAGATCATCGGCGGTGACAGGGAATTCGAGCGGCTGGTGGCGCAGGTCGTTGGCTTGGTCGAACGGCCGAGCACCGTCGCCGAACTGCCGTTTGATCTACGCGGCACCGCGTTCCAGCAACGGGTCTGGCAGGCGCTACGCGCCATTCCGTCCGGCACGACGGCAACCTATAGCGAGATTGCGAAGCGAATCGGCCGACCGCACGCCGTGCGCGCCGTGGCACAGGCCTGTGCCGCCAATCCGGCGGCGATCGCGATCCCATGTCATCGCGTCGTGCGTCGCGACGGCGGGTTGGGCGGCTATCGCTGGGGCATCGAACGCAAGCGCGCGTTATTGGCGCGCGAGGCCGGCCCGCGTTCTTAAGGCAATCGGTACGGCGGCGCGGCACTCGTTACGTCGATAAGCGTCGCCGTCACCCGATAGACCCGCTCTATTATGAATAGCGCTGCAGGATTTTCGCGGTTGGTGCCATTCGTCTTCGACTGACGGCCGCGAATATTGCCTATAGACTGAAGCGTGCGCATGGATTCCGCGCACTCTTTTCCCGATAATGGCGCACCAGCAACGGCCACCGCGTCACCGACGTGATCGATAAGCTCGAATTTCTTCTCGCGCTCGCGCGCGAGCGCCATTTCGGACGCGCCGCCGAAGTTTGCGGCGTGACGCAACCGACGTTGTCGGCGGGCGTAAAACAGCTCGAAGACCAGTTCGGCATCCTGCTGGTGAATCGCGGCTCGCGGTTCGTCGGCCTGACGCCGGAAGGCGATCGCGTTCTCGGCTGGGCCAAGCGCATCGTCGGCGACGTGCGCGCGATGCGCCAGGAAGTGAATGCGCTCAAGCAGGGACGACTGGTCGGCCATCTGCGCATTGCGGTGATTCCGACGGCGCTGCCGATGGTTTCGGCCTTGACCACGCCGTATCGCGAACGCCACCCCGACGTGCGCTTCACCGTCCGCTCCAGCACGTCGATCGAGGCGTTGACCTGGCTCGACAATCTGCAAGTCGACGCCGGCATCACCTATCTCGACAACGAGCCGACCGGCAACGTGCGCGCGATTCCGCTCTATCGCGAGCGCTATCAATTGCTGATCTCGGCCGACAGTCCGCTCGGCAGCCGCCGCAGCGTCACCTGGGCCGAGGTCGGGCACATTCCGCTTTGCCTGCTGACGCCGGACAATCAGAACCGCCGCATCATCAACCGGTTGCTGCACGATTCCGGCAGCGGCGAGGATCAAGTGCCGACGCTGGAATCGAACTCGATGACGGTGCTGGTGTCGCACGTCCGCACCGGCCGCTGGGCCAGCGTCATGCCGGCGATCCTCGCCGAAACGCTCGGACTGACCGGCACGGTGCAGGCGATTCCTATCGTCGAGCCAGCGGCATTTCACACTGTTGGTCTCGTCGTGCAGAAACGCGAGACCATGACGCCGGCGACGGCCGCGCTCGTTGCCGAAGCGTTGAAAGTCGCGAAAGTGCTCGACATCGAAGTCGCAAATTCCAACGTCGCATAGGCATGTCTGATTGTACGATAGGCGCCTCCTATCGATAGACATGTTCTATCGCAACACGAGTTCGCTTTATTGATACACGTGATGCGCGAGCGTCTTATCCGCCTGAATCAAACAGTGCGGATATGTCATGGCGCGATACGAAACGTGGAGCGAAGCACGCGGCGCTGAAATTATCGAGCAGCACGCCCACCAGGCGGGCGCGGCTTTGCCGATCCTGCACGCTCTTCAGGAGACCTTCGGTTACGTTCACGCCGATGCCGTGAAAATGGTGGCGTCGGCGCTCAACCTGTCGCGCGCCGAAATGCACGGCATCGTCACCTTCTATCACGATTTCCGTTCGGCGCCGGCCGGCGACCACGTGTTGAAGCTGTGCCGGGCCGAAGCCTGCCAGTCGATGGGTGCCGATGCGCTCGCGGCGCACGCGCGCGAGAAGCTGCGCGTCGATTGGCACGGAACCACCACGGACAAGCGGGTGACGCTCGAGCCGGTGTTCTGTCTCGGCCTGTGCGCCTGCGCGCCGGCGGCGATGCTGGACAACCAAGTCCACGGCCGGCTCGACGCCAAGCGTCTCGACACTCTCATCGACGGGGCGCGGCGGTCATGACGCGCCCGCGCATTTTCGTTCCACGCGACGCCGCGGCGCTCGCGCTCGGCGCCGACGACGTCGAACGGGCGATCGTCGCCGCGCTGCGCCGCCG
>JAGWIH010000318.1 GCA_028866355.1 Alphaproteobacteria bacterium | reverse complement strand
TGTCGGCCTTGCCGAGCGACGATTTGGAGCCGACGGCGTCGCGGAACGGCCCGTAGAAGCCCGAGGCGTATTTCGCCGCATACGCCATGATCTGCACATGCTCGAAGCCCGCACGGTCGAGCGCGTCGCGAATGGCGCCGACGCGGCCGTCCATCATGTCCGACGGCGCGATGACGTCGCAGCCGGCTTCGGCCTGCACTAGCGACTGCCGCACCAGCGCGGCGACCGTCGCGTCGTTGACGACGTCGCCATCGCGCACCAGACCGTCGTGGCCATGCGTCGTATAGGGGTCGAGCGCCACGTCGCACATCACGCCGAGATCGGGATGCGCCTGCTTCAGCGCGCGCACGGCGCGGCAGACGAGATTCTCCGGATTGAAGGCTTCGTCGCCATCCGGTGTCTTGACGGACGGCGGCGTCGCCGGAAACAGTGCGATCAACGGGATGCCGAGATCCTTGGCTTTGCCGGCTTCGACGGTCAGTGCCGCGATCGACAAACGATCGACGCCCGGCATCGACGGGATCGGCGCGCGCGAGGCTTTGTCGTCGTGCACGAACACCGGCCAGATCAGATCGCCGGCGGTTAGCGTTTGCTCCGCGACAAGCTTGCGCGACCAGGCGTGCCGGCGGTTGCGCCGCAGGCGCAACCGCGGATATTCGCCCGAGCGTTCGCGGGCGGCGGCAGCGGTGCGGCGCGGTTGATCGTCCATAGCTGCCAAGAATCGCACAGATCGCGGTCCGAGGCCAAGGGGCGGGGTGCCGCAGTGCAGGCTCACAAGTTCGTGCGTTTTCGTGCTTTGACCGGCGCGCCGGCAGCGCCTTCGATGGGTGGAGCTACCACCAAAGGGAGGTCCTCGTGCGTGCATTCGGATTGATGGTCGCGATAATCGTGATCGGTGCGGTGGCGCCCGCCTTCGCCGCCGATATGGCGCCGGCTTCGACAGGCAGTACGGACAAAGGTCCGGCGTTGGTCGATAGCAAGCAAATGACCCTTTACACGTTTGCCAAGGACACGCCGACGCAGTCGAACTGCAACGGCGCTTGCGCCAGCATCTGGCCGCCCTTGATGGCACCGACGGACGCGTCGGCCAGCGGCGATTGGACGGTGGTGACGCGCGCCGATGGCGCCAAACAATGGGCCTACAAGGGGCACCCGTTATATAGCTGGGTGAAAGATACCAAGCCCGGCCAAGCCACCGGTGACGGAATGCTCAACGGCGCGTGGCACGTCGCCCAACCCTGATTTGTCCAGCCGTCGAAACTTCGGCGCCCCGCTTCGGCGGGGCGTTTTTCTTTTGCGCGGCGCATTGAAGGCGGCGGATCAGCGCCATATCATCCGCCCGCCATGCCAGCTGCTGCCGCGCCGTGAGTTCCGACGAGATCATTTTCGAGCGCCGCGACGGCCTCGGCATCGTGCGGCTCAATCGGCCGAAGGCGCTCAACACGCTGTCGCTCGGCATGTATCGCCGCTTCGTGCCGCAGCTCGTCGCCTGGGGCGACGATCCCGCCGTGCATGCGATCGTCGTAATGGGCGAGGGCGGTCGCGCTTTCTGCGCCGGCGGTGACGTGCGCGCGATATATGACGCGCGGCAGCGGGCGGGCAATGACACCGCTGATTTCTTCCGCGAGGAATATTCGCTCATCGCACACGTCCACCGTTTTCCGAAACCGTACATCGCGTTGATGAACGGCATCGTCATGGGCGGTGGCGCCGGCATTTCGGTCAACGGTTCGCATCGCGTCGCGACCGAGAAAACGCTGTTCGCAATGCCGGAGGTGCAGATCGGTTTGTTTCCCGACGTCGGCGCCAGCCGCTTTCTCAATCTATGCCCCGGTCGTCTCGGTCTTTACCTCGCGCTCACCGGCCGGCGCATCAATGCTGTGGACGCGTTATACGGCAAATTCGCCACCCACTATGTTCCAAGCGATCGCTTGCCGGCATTGGTCGACGCGCTCGCGACCCTCTCATGGCAGGCCGGTCGAGCGCGCGCACAGATCGATGCAACTTTGGCGCGCTTTGCCACTGATCCGGGTGCATCGGCGCTGGCAGCAATTCAGCCTGACATCGATCGCATCTTCGCCGCACCGTCGGTCGACGAGATCTTGGCGGCGCTCGCACGCGAACCTGCGGCCTGGGCGAAAGAGGCCCACGCGGCAACGGTGCGAGCCTCGCCGTCATCGCTCAAAATCACGTTCCGGCAGCTTGCGCTCGGTCGCGGCATGAATGTCGAAGCCGCACTGACGCTCGAGTATCGGCTGACGCAACACGTGCTCGCGGCCGACGATTTTTTCGAGGGCATCCGCGCGGCGCTCGTCGACAAGGACAATGCGCCGCGCTGGCGGCCGGACAACCTCGCCGGCGTTACGAAAAAGGCCGTCGACGGCTACTTCGCGCCCCTTGGCGCGCACGAGCTGACGTTCGATTGAATTTTAGGAATATTCGCGATGTCCCGCGCCGGGCTTGTACGGACAATTACTTAGCCGGCGAGACGCGAAGTCTGGGGCATTTCTGTGATCGATAAGTTTCGCGGCGATGCTGCGCAATGTTTCGCTTAAATGATGTATTAACCTGCCGGGCCATAAAATCGGCGCCAGGATTT
>JAGWIH010000317.1 GCA_028866355.1 Alphaproteobacteria bacterium | reverse complement strand
GCGTCGTTCACGTGCGCTCGGCGCGCGAGATGTTGAGCGCCTGCGAGGCGCAACTGCCGGTTGACGTGGCGGTTTGCGCCGCCGCCGTCGCCGATTGGCGCGCCGAAGTCGCGCCGCAGAAGCTCAAAAAGAAGGGCATGCCGCCGACCCTGACCCTGGTCGAGAACCCCGACATCCTGGCGATGCTGGCGCACGCCGCGAACCGGCGACCGCGATTGGTCGTCGGCTTTGCCGCCGAAACCGAAAACCTCATCGCCGCCGCCAAAGCCAAACGTACCGCCAAGGGCGCCGACTGGATTCTCGGCAACGACGTCTCGGCAGCGACGGGCGTATTCGGCGGCGACGCCAACGAGATCCATCTGATCGACGAACGCGGTACCGAATCCTGGGGCCGGCTCAGCAAGCGTGACGTCGGCGACCGCCTGGCCGCGCGCATCGCCCAGTTCTTCGACCGCAAGGCCGCCGAATAGGACGCGATGGTCAGGCTCACCAAGAAATTGCTGTTCGCGATCGAGGCCGTGCTCGACATCGCCTACAACGCCGGCTCGCTGCCGGTGCAATCGGGCGAAATTACCCGACGCCAGGGCATTCCCCGCCGTTATCTCGAACAGGTGTTGCAGCAGCTGGTGCGCGCCGGCGTGCTCGCCGGCGTGCGCGGCCCGCGCGGCGGCTACCGGCTGGCGCGCGAACGCCGGCGCATCAGCCTGGGTGAGATCGTGCGCGTCGTCCAAACGTTGGATGGCGGCGACGACCCGCTGACGGAAGACGCCGGCGCCGAGCTTGGCCATCGCGTGGTGCGGCCGCTGTGGCAGGAGCTCAACGCCGAAGTGATGGCGCGGCTCGACGGCATCACCATCGAGGATTTGTGCCTGCGAGCGCACAAAATGGGCGTGCCGGGCGAGTACGGCGCGCGCCTCGATTTCTCCATCTGAAGGACCCCGCCATGGCGCGCGCCGAGCCCAAGCCGAATTCGAACGCCGCCGCGCCGGCATTCCGCGGCCGGGTCTATGACAGTATCGTTGAGACCATCGGCGCAACGCCGCTGGTGCGTCTGTCGCGCTTCGCCGCGGCGCACGGCGTCAAGGCGGACATCCTCGCCAAGTGCGAGTTCTTCAATCCGCTATCGTCGGTCAAGGACCGCATCGGCGCGGCCATGATCGAGGCGGCCGAGCAGGCGGGCCTGATCAAGCCAGGCAAGACGGTGCTGGTCGAGCCGACCTCGGGCAACACCGGTATCGCGCTCGCCTTTGCCGCCGCCGCCAAGGGCTATCGCCTGATCCTGATCATGCCGGACAGCATGTCGGTCGAGCGGCGCCACATGCTCAAGCTGTTGGGTGCCGAGATCGAGCTGACGCCGGCCGCCCAGGGCATGCGCTATGCCATCGCCCGCGCCGAAGCGCTGGTGAAGAAGCTCGGCGACGCCTTCATGCCGCAGCAATTCAACAACCCGGCCAATCCCGAGATTCACCGTCGCACCACGGCCGAAGAAATCTGGCGCGACACCGACGGGCACGTCGACGTGGTGGTGAGCGGCGTCGGCACCGGCGGCACGCTGACGGGCGTCGGATCGGTGCTCAAACCGCGCAAGCCCGGCCTGCGCATAGTCGCCGTCGAGCCCGAGGATAGCGCCGTGCTGTCGGGCGGTCCGCCCGGCCCGCACAAGATCCAGGGCCTCGGCGCCGGCTTCGTGCCGTCGATCCTCGACACCAAATTGATCGACGAGGTGATCCGCATCGGCAACGAAACGGCGTTCAAGGTCGCGCGCGAGGTCGCACGCCTGGAAGGCGTCGCGTGCGGCATTTCGTCGGGCGCGGCATTGGCGGCAGCGGCCGAGATTGGCCAGCGGCCGGCGATGAGCGGCAAGGTCGTGGTCGCCGTCCTGCCCGATACCGCCGAGCGTTATCTGTCGACCGCCCTGTTCGAAAGCCTGTGATGGCCGAAAGCCTGGCGCATCCGCTGAGCGAGGCGCAGTTCCAACGCTATGCCCGGCATCTGATCCTCGACGAGGTCGGCGAGGAAGGCCAGGCCAAGCTGCTGGCGGCGCGCGTGCTGGTGATCGGCGCCGGCGGGCTCGGCTCGCCGCTGCTGATGTATCTCGCCGCCGCCGGCGTCGGCACGCTGGGCGTCGTCGACGACGACCGGGTCGACTTGACCAATCTCCAGCGCCAGATCGTCCACGCGACATCGAGCGTCGGCAGCTTGAAGACCGCGAGTGCGCAACAGACGCTGGCCGCGATCAATCCCGACGTGCGGATCGAAGCCCATGCGCTGCGCCTCGACGAGCGCAACGCCCGCGACATCGTCGCGCGCTACGATTTGGTCGCCGACGGCAGCGATAATTTCGCGACGCGCTACCTGCTCAATGATCTCTGTTACCGGCTGCGGAAGACGCTCGTTGGCGCGGCGCTGTCGCCGTTTGACGGTCAACTCTCGACGTTCAAGGCCTATCTCGGGCCGCCGCACCCCTGCTATCGCTGCCTGTTCCGCGAGGCGCCGCCGCCCGAAAGCGTGCCGCGGTGCGAGACCGCCGGCATCCTGGGCGCCATCGCCGGCGTCATGGGAACGTTGCAGGCGGTCGAGGTGCTCAAGGAGATCCTGGGCATCGGCACGAG
>JAGWIH010000316.1 GCA_028866355.1 Alphaproteobacteria bacterium | reverse complement strand
GACACTCGCAGCGCCAAATCGTGGCGCTGGCCGAGCGGGTGCTCGAGGCCTTGCGCACCGCCGGCTATCGGCATCGGTCGGTCGAAGGCTTGCAGCGCGGCGAGTGGGTGTTGGTCGACGCGGGCGATGTCATTGTCCATCTGTTCCGGCCCGAGCAGCGCGCCCATTACAATCTTGAGAAGATGTGGGGCGAGGCCTTCGCCGCGCTCGACGAATCGATCGCCTGACCGCGGCCGCGCGCCATGCGCATCGTCATTGCCGCGGTCGGCAAGCTCAAATCCGGTCCGCACCGCGATCTCGCAACGCACTATGCCGGCCGTCTGCGCTGGTCGCTGACCATCCGCGAAGTCGAAGAGCGCCGCAAGCTGTCGCCGGCGGAGCTTAAGACGCGCGAGGCCGCTCTCCTGCTCGAGGCGCTACCCAAAGGTGCGACCATGGTCGCGCTCGACGAACGCGGCACGGCGTTGTCGAGCGCCGATTTCGCCAAACGACTCGTCCGCTGGCGCGACACGGGCGTCGCTGACCTCGGTTTTGTCATCGGCGGCGCCGACGGTCTCGCCGATACGGTTCGACGCCAAGCCGCATTTGTCCTGTCCCTCGGCCCCGCGACTTGGCCGCATTTTCTCGCCCGAGGCATGCTGTTGGAGCAACTCTACCGTGCGGAAACCCTGATCGCGGGCCACCCTTATCACCGCGCGTAGGCGCCCGGACCCTACCGTTCGCGGCGCCGTTCCATTATAAATTCGGCATGTCCACGCCGAACCGGCCACGCCCTGTCGTGTTGTGCATTCTCGACGGCTGGGGCGAGCGCGCGCAGCGCGACGACAACGCCATCCTGCAGGCAAAAACGCCGAATTGGGACCGCTTCATAGCGCGTTTCCCGCATTCGCACATGCAGGCCAGCGAGGGTTTCGTGGGATTGCCGCAGCATCAGATGGGCAATTCCGAAGTCGGCCATACCAACATCGGCGCCGGCCGCGTGGTGACGCAGGACCTGCCGCGCATCGACGAGGCGATTAAGCACGGAGAGCTAACGCGCAATGCGGCGCTCAAGGACTTGGTCGCCGCGATGAAACGCAGCGGCGGCACGGTTCACCTGATGGGCCTGCTATCACCGGGCGGTGTCCACGCGCACCAGGATCATATCGTCGCGCTGGCGAAGTTCCTGGCCGATCAGGAATTGACCGTGAACGTGCACGCCTTTCTCGACGGCCGCGACACGCCGCCGCGCAGCGCGGTCGACTTTGTTGCCGCGTTCGAGAGAGCGCTGAAAGACCAAAAACGCGTCCACATCGTCACCGTCACCGGTCGTTATTTTGCGATGGACCGCGACAAGCGGTGGGACCGGGTCGAGCAGGCCTATCGTGCGCTGGTCGCAGCCGATGGCACGCACGCCGCCGACGCGCGGACCGCGATCGAGCAGTCGTACCGCAAGGACAAAGGCGACGAATTCGTCGCGCCGACCGTCGTCGGCAATTACGCCGGCATGAAGGATGGCGACGGGCTGATCTGCGCCAATTTCCGCGCCGACCGCGTGCGGCAGATCCTGCTCGCGCTGCTCGATCCCGAGTTCGACGCCTTCAAGCGTGCGCGCGCGGTGAAATTCGCCGCCGCACTTGGCTTGACGCAGTATTCCGATGAGATCAACAAGTTGATGAAGGTGGTTTTCCCGCCCGAGGAGTTGCGCAACACGCTCGGCGAGGTGGTGGCACAGGCCGGGCTCAAGCAGCTGCGCATTGCCGAGACCGAGAAATACGCGCACGTGACGTTCTTCTTCAATGGCGGGCGCGAGATTGAATTTCCCGGCGAGAGCCGCATCCTGGTGCCATCGCCCAAAGTCGCGACCTACGACCTCAAGCCGGAGATGTCGGCCTTCGAGGTGACCGACAAGCTGGTCGCGGCGATCGAGGCCGGCACGTTCGACGTGATCGTCGTCAATTACGCCAATACCGACATGGTCGGCCATACCGGCGATATCGCTGCCGCGATCAAGGCGGTCGAAGTCGTTGATCAATGTCTCGGCCGCGTCGCCGCGGCGGTCGAACGCGCCGGCGGCTGTCTGCTGATCACCGCCGACCACGGCAACGCCGAGCAGATGCGTGATCCGAAATCGGGGCAACCGCACACGGCGCACACCACCAATCCGGTGCCGCTCCTGCTGGTCAACCCGCCATCGGGCACCACCACGCTGCGCGACGGCAAGCTGGCGGACATCGCGCCGACGATCCTGTCGTTGCTCCATTTGCCGCAACCCCAGGCGATGACGGGCCAGAACCTTGCCCGCACCGCCGCGCGTGCCACGGCCTAGGCGCGCGGCGCTTCCAGCCGCCCTGCTTGTGGCGGCGTTTGCCGCCGCGACGCCTAGTTTTGCGCAAACCTCGCCGCAGCAGAAACTGAACGACGTCGAGCACCAGCTCGAACAGACACGCCAGGAACAGCAAAATCTCGCCAAACAGGCGCAGGATCTCGCCGGCCAGATTCAAACGTTGCGCGAGAACGCGGTTACCGCCGCAGCCGGCGCGCAACAGCACGAGGCGGCGCTCGACAAGCTCGATCGCAGGCTGGCGGACCTGACCGCGAAAGAACAGGCCGAGGCGGCCGAGCTTCAAGGCAACCGGCGCAC
>JAGWIH010000315.1 GCA_028866355.1 Alphaproteobacteria bacterium | reverse complement strand
CAGCAACTGCGCCTCGGTGGCGGCGACCTGATCGCGCGCCGCGTCCTCGCTGAACAGCGCCGAGACGACATTCGGATTCTTGAGCGCCGCCATGTTAAGCGCCGCGTCGCGCGTCGCCGGAATTTCCGGCCGCAACGTCGGCGGCGCCAAATTTTCGGGCGCGTGGCCGACGAAGCGCGCGTAGTTGGCGCGGTCGGATTGCAGCGTGCCTTCGTCCTGTTGCCGCTGCGCATGCGCCGCCTGAAGCCGCGCCTCGGCCTGGGCGACGTCGGTGCGAGTCACCAAGCCGGAGCGGAATTGCGCCTGGGTTTGATCGAGCGTCTCTTGCAGGACCTTCTCGCTGTTGCGGTCGAGATCGACCACCGACTGGTCGCGCAGCACGTCGAGATAGGCCGAAATGACGCTGAACAACACATTGCCTTCGACCGCGATCAAATGCGCGCGCTCGGACCGGACCGTGTCCTCGGCGGCCGCCGTCTTGGCGACCGTCTGGCCGCCCTGATAAACCGGCTGGATCAGCTTGAAATCGAGCGACCGCGGCGTGTTGTAGCCTTCGGGCTGCTGTTGGGTGGTATTCGGCGTGTTCTCGAACTGCTGCTTGCCGATCGCGCCGTTGAATTGCAGCGTCGGCCGCCAGCCGGACAGCGCCTGATTCACGCCTTCGTCGATGGACCGCAGATTGGCGCGCTCGGCGAGCACTTGCGGGTTGGTGTTGTACGCATCGGCGAGCGCCTCCGGCAGCGTCTCGGCCCGCGCCGCGTCGCTCGTTAAGAGCGAAGCCGCGAAAAAGGCCGACAGCGCACCCAACGTCAGCACCGGAAGCAACGCGAGAATGATGCCGCGTCGCATCGCCGCGCGCTCAGAACGCAAAGTGGGGTGTCGGCTGATAGCCCGGTATATAGGGCGTGCCGGCATCGAAAACCGCGCGGCGCGACAACACACCGTCGATCGACGTCATCACCTCGGCCTCGCCCATTTGCGTGCCGGGTTTGCGGATGACGCCAACGAGCCGGCCGTCTTCGACCAATTGCGCGCGCAAGGCCTCGGGCACCGCGACGGCGGCGCCGGCCAGAACGATCGCGCTATAGGGCGCACCGGCCTCGTGGCCGCGTTCGAGCGCACCTTGCACGACCTGCACGTTGGCGCAACCGAGCGCCGCGAGATTCTGACGCGCCGTGGCGGCAGCCGCGGAATCGGATTCGAGCATGATGACCTGGCCGGCGAGCCGCGCGACGATCGCGGCGGCGTAACCGCTCGGATCGCCGATCACCAGCACGCGATCTGTCGAGGCGATTTGCGCGAATTGCAGCAGCCGCGCCAGCACCCTCGGCTCGATGAGCCAGCGTCCGCCGCCGAGCGGCAGGTCTTCGTCGATACACGCAACGCCGCGCAGCGTCTCGGGCACGAAGCGTTCGCGCGGCACCTCGGTGAACGCGTCGAGCAGCCGGCTATCGGTGACGGCATTGGTGCGCAATTGGCCGTCAACCATAGCCAGGCGCGCGCTATGGAAATCGAATCGAGTCATGGGATGGATGAATGTCAGCTGCTAATGGTCTTGATAATCCAATTTTAGCCGCAGCGCGGCGGCGCGACAATCGCAGAGTCGTCTCGGCATTGCGCCAGAAGGGCGGAAACGCCTATATCTCGGGCCTCCACGCGCCGGCCGGATGGCAGAGTGGTTATGCAGGGGACTGCAAATCCCCGTACAGCGGTTCGATTCCGCTTCCGGCCTCCACGCGGTTCCGGTTTGGACTCGTTAACCGGGCGCGTGTATATGATGCGGCCCTATTCGGGGGTAGCTCAGCGGTAGAGCAACGGACTGTTAATCCGTCGGTCGTCGGTTCGATCCCGACCCCCCGAGCCATCTCAGACGAAGGGCCGAGTGGCGATACCGCTCGGCCCTTTGCGTATGCGCGGTGACGCCTTCCCTAATGCTTTACCTCGGGGTCTTCGCCGCGACTGCGCCGCCGACCTGCCCGCTCCGCCTTTTTCAGCGGCTTGCGTTCGGCACCGCCGCGTGCGCTTTCGGCCTCGCGCGCCTTCTGCTCAACCGGACCCCTCTGGGCAAACGCCTGCTGCGCGCGGTTGAATTCGCGCGCCGCCGTGCGATTGCCTTCGCCTTCGTTCGTCTGCTGGCTTGGCGCGGCGGTGCGCTCGCGCAACTCGGCCTCAAGCCAGTGATCGAGCGCCCGGCCGGTCGGCCGGCCCTCTTTTTCCCATAAATCGTAAGCCCATTCCCTGATTCGTCGTTTGTCGTCCATGACGCGCTCCGTTAGCCGCGGGACAGCATTCCACCCCCACAGATAACTTTTGCGGCAATTTTTAGTTGCGGCGCCCGTGGCGCTTCAGCGCCGTGCGGGCAGCAGCTGTTTGATGCGCGCCGACAGGCCGTGACGGAATCGCTCGCGGCGCACGACGGTGTCGCTTTCGACCCAGTTGAGCTGCACGACGCGGCGCGGGCCGCTGGTCGGATGATGGCCGTGCCAGGAATGCGGCGTAACCAGGAATGCCAGCAGCGTGCCGGCGGCCGGCGGCACTTCGGCGACCATGTCGTCGAGGTTCGCGTTGGAGCGCAACAATCGGAGCCGCCCGCCCGGTGCTTCCCACGCCTCGTTCATGTAGACCAGCACGGTGATGATCTTGGTCGT
>JAGWIH010000314.1 GCA_028866355.1 Alphaproteobacteria bacterium | reverse complement strand
CTGCCCGACGCCAACGGCGCGGGACGCGTTCAGTGAAGGCGGCGATGCCTTCGTCGTCTGGGTCGATCGCATCAAGCAGGGGCGCTTTGAGGATACGAACCGCCTATTCGTGCCACCGGAGCGCTACGATTTGCGCGTGGCACCCGAAGGCGCACCGGAATATTGGGCCGACGAGATCGCGCGCCGCCTGCGGCCCGTATTCGACGCAAAGAAGCCGACCGCCCTTTTCATCGGCCGCTATCAGCCCTTCCACGACGGTCATAAGACCTTGATCCTCGAGGGACTGAAGCGGGTCGGCCAGGTCTGCATCGCGGTCCGCGATACGCAAGGCACCAACGCCAAGAACCCCCTGCCCTTCGCGCAGGTTCGCGCCCGCATCGAGCACGCGCTGCGGCCGCACGAGGGCAGTTTCGAAATCATTCAGGTTCCGAACATCAGCCACGTCTTCTACGGCCGCGACGTCGGCTATGTCGTCGAACGGATCGAGCTCGATCGGTCGGTGGAGGCGATTTCGGCGACCGAATTCCGCCGCCGCATGACGGCGCCGCACGCAACCAACGGCGCGGCCTAGGCCGCGCCAGCGTACGACGGCATCGACCGCAAATCCGGCGACGCGCCGGTCACCGAAATTGGCGACCGACCAGCGACGCCGGCGCTTCCGAACTATCCGCGCTCACCGCGTCGACCCATTCCGTGCCGGCCGCCGGAAGTGTCACGACGACGTGGCCGGCGCCCGAAACGAACCGCGCGTCGCCGCCATGGCTGCGCGCGACATGGCGGACGATAGCGAGGCCCAGACCCGATCCTGGCGAGTCGGCGTGGATCTTGCGGAAGCGCGCGAATGCTTCCTCTTCCATACCGAACGGAACACCGTCGCCCTCATCGATCACGTCGAGCAGGACGCGTTCGCGATTTGAGTCGTCGCAGCGCACGCCAATTCGGACAGTGCCGCGGCCGTGCCACAACGCGTTTTCCAGCAGATTCCGCACCAGGTCGCGGAGATCGTCGGCCCGGCCGTGCACCGCGACCACCTCCGGCGCATCGATCTCCAGCGCGCGGCCTTGGCGCTCCATGAGCAGCACGACGCCGGCAGCGGCTTCGCGGACCAGGCGCGACAGGTTGACGACCGGCATTGCCGCGATGTCGTCGCGGCGTGGTTGCGCTTCCTTGCGCGCAAGGTCGAGAAGCTGCGACACCATGGCGGTGATTTGAGCGATTTCGTTTTCGACCGCCGGCCAGTCGATCGTGCCACGGTGCCGTGCGCGTTGAAGCCGCAAACTCAGCACCGCCAGCGGCGTCCTGAGCGCGTGCGCAGCGTCGGCGGTAATGCGCCGCTCGGCCGCATAGGCCTCGGCCAGCCGGTCGAGCGCGCCGTTGGCGGCCGCGACCAGCGGCTGTACCTCGCGCGGCAAGCCATGCGCCGAAATCCGGCCGCCGGGATTGGCCGCCCCGACCGCAGCCGCCTCTTTCGACGCGCGCGTCACGGGACGGAGGCTCCACCAGGTGATTCCCCACATCAGAACCATTGCAACTGCCGCGAACGGCAACAGCACCAGCAGCTCTTCGGACGCCTCTTCGAACAAGCTGTCGACGAGCTTTTCGCGCCCGATATCGTGCCGCGCAACCACCAATACTCCGCCACCGGGCGTATGCGCCGCCACGACAGCGCGTTGGTCCGGTCCAACGCCAGCGAGAACGACCGGCGCAAACGTCTTGTCCTTGGCGACCGGAATTAATGGCAGCGGCGCGGCCAGGTTCGGCGAGCGGGCGAGCGGCCGGCCGGCAGCGTCGAACAGCGTATAGGCAAAATCACCCTGCGGGTCGGCATAGGCGTTCTGCCAGGCCGACGACAAATCGATCTGCGCCGTACCGTCGGCGCGCATGTGCAGTCCATAAAGGAACTCGCGCGCCTGTTCCTGCAGCGTGTCATTCCACAGATTGCCGCTGAGCCGTCCGATCTCTCTGAGGTAGGACACCAGCGACGCGGCGACGCCCAGACCGAACAGCAATAACATCGCCGCCAGCAGCCGCTGGCGCAGGCTGTAACCGCGCGTCACGTTTCGCCTTGAACCAAACGATAGCCGATGCCGCGCTTGGTTTCGATGCGTAAGTCCGGGTTCGCCGCCGTCAGCTTCTTGCGCAGGCGCGAAACGGCGGCTTCGAGCGCATTGGCGCTGCCGGCTTCGTCCAACGCATAGAGACGATCTTCAAGCACGTCCTTGGCAACTACCTTGCCCGGCGCGCGCAGCAATTCTTCTAGCAAGGCACCTTCTCGCCGCGTCAGGTCCAGAACCGCGTCGTCCACCTGCGCCGTACGCGAAACGGTATCGAATCTGAGCGGACCAAGCGCGTAAACCCGGCCCCGGCGCGGTCCCGGTCGCCGCAGCACGGCGCGCAACCGCGCATCGAGCTCCGTAAGCGCGAACGGCTTGACCAGATAGTCATCGGCGCCGGCGTTCAATCCGGCGATGCGATCGTCTATGCCATCGCGCGCGGTCAGGACCACGACGGGGACCGGCATGTGCGAACCGGCGCGCATCGTGCGCAGGAACTCCATGCCGTCGATATCCGGTAAGCCAAGGTCGAGAATGACAGCGTCGTAATCGGTTCCCGCGGCCGCGGCGAGCGCGTCCTTGCCGCGGCTGAAAGCCTCGACGGCAAA
>JAGWIH010000027.1 GCA_028866355.1 Alphaproteobacteria bacterium | reverse complement strand
TACCTGATCGCCAGGCCCGATTCGACCGCGACCGACATTCCCGGCGTTTTCGCCGCCGGCGACGTCAAGGACAAGATCTTTCGCCAGGCGGTGACCGCCGCCGGCATGGGCTGCATGGCGGCGCTGGAAGCCGAGAAATTTCTCGCCGCGCAGGAAGCGGGCGCGCTGCGGGCCGCGGAATAGGCGCCGATGGACTGGGACAAGCTGCGCGTCTTTCATGCGGTCGCCGAAGCGGGAAGCTTCACGCATGCCGGCGAGGCCCTCAACCTCTCGCAATCGGCGGTCAGCCGCCAGATCAGCGCGCTCGAGGACAGCCTGTCGGTGCCGCTGTTCCATCGCCATGCGCGCGGCCTGATTCTGACCGAGCAAGGCGACCTGCTCTATCGCACGGCGCGCGAAGTCTTCGCCAAGCTGGCGATGACCGAAGCGATGCTCACGGAATCGAAGGACCGGCCGAAAGGCCCGCTCAAGGTCACCACCACGGTCTCTTTCGGCGCGTCATGGCTGACGCCGCGCGTGCGCGAATTCGTCGACCTTTATCCCGAAATCGAGGTCAGCCTCGCGCTCGACGATAGCGAGCTCGATCTTTCCATGCGGGAAGCCGATGTTGCGATCCGCATGTCGCCGCCGCGCCAACCCGATCTGGTGCAGCGGCATCTGCTGACCGTGCGCTATCTCGCCTATGCGTCGGCGGATTATCTGAAAAAGCACGGCACGCCGCGCAATCCGGAAGACCTCGACAAGCACCGCGTCATCGCCTACGGGCCCGAGACCCGTCCGGTGCGCAACGTCAATTGGGTGCTCGAGGCCGGCGCGCGCGCGGGACACGAACGGCGGCCGATCCTGGCGGTCAACAATCTCTATGCGATCGCCCAGGCGATTCAGAACGGGCTCGGCATCGGCGTACTGCCCGATTTCATGCTGGCCGAGAGTCACGGTCTGGTCCGCGTGCTGCCCGAGGCGAAGGGCGCCGAGGCGGCCGCCTACTTCGTCTATCCCGAAGAGCTGCGGAACTCGAAACGCATCGCGGTATTCCGCGACTTCCTGCTGCACAAGGTCGGCGAGAACCGCAACGGCGGCGGTTGAGCCGTCAGCGCCGGCGACAGCTGTAAAAGCTGCCGGCACTCGACAGCGCGGCAACGCGCGCGCTAACCTTAATCAATATTAACGATCCGGCGCGACACCTCAGGATGGTGTGCCGCGCCTCTCGAGGACCCCGATGCGCGATCGCTGGCCGGTCTTCTTCGCCATGACGGTATCGAGCCTCGCCGTGCTGGCGACCGCCGTGACCGCCGGCTTGGCCTTGTCGCAGGGCACCGCGCCGGCCGCGTTCGGGCTCGGCGTCGGCGGCATGCTCGCGGCGTCGCTGGGCATGTTTGCGATCATCCGCTGGACACTCGACGCCGGCGAAACCTATCCCGACTACCGCTATCGCCGCGCGGTCGCCGCCGGTCCTGCGGGGTTTGCGCGCGCGCTTGACGCCGGCGAACGGTCACAGCCGCAATCGGCACGCCCGCGCTCATCGATTCGGCCGGAGAGCCTCGGCGACAACATCGTCGTCTTCGACCCGACACGTGCTCGACGCAAGAATCGCCGCGCACTTTAGTCAAATCACCGGCAATTTTCCGCGGAACGGTTAAGTCGGCTTCACCGTGTTTCGCTGATTGTTCTAATTTTTACCAAAAGCCAATCTTGCTTTACGGTCCTTTATCGGGTTTCGCGCTAGAACCGGATCAAATCCCGGCGTGTGGACGAACCCATGAGCGACCGCGACAACGCAGCGAAATCCCGAGGTTCTGACGGCGGTCTTCGCTCGCCCAGCCGCCGCCTGATTCTCGGCGGCATCCCCGTCGCGGTGACGCTGGCGAGCAAGCCGGCGTTGGCGATGACCGGCGAATGCTCGGTGTCGAACGCGCTGTCCGGCAACCTTTCGCATCCCCTGCCCGAAGGCACCAATTGCGGTCTGACACCCGAAAGCTGGATCAAGCTTGCCGGCACCGAGCAGCTGTGGACGCGCACCGGTTTCGCGCCATCGACCAGCTTCTTATCGGCCTGCGGCTCGCAGTCGTTCGGCTCACAATGGAGCTGCGGCGATCAATCGTTGCTCGCTGCGCTCGAGGGCGGCCTGACAGTCACCTGCAAGGTCGGCAAAGATTCGGTGACGCTCAACGCGCGCAATTTCGGCGCGCAGCTCGCCGCAGCGATTCTCAATGCCGGCTGCTTCTCGCCGACGAATTATCCCGAAACCGTCAGTCAGGTTCGTGCCTTGGCCGCCGCGGTCTGGTCGAGCCAGCCAGCGACACAATCCTTGGCGCAGAGCCAGCTCGACGCGGCGACCGGCCGCGTCTCGAACCTCAACATCAATTCCTAGGCCATGACCGATCCGTTGCCCGCGAGCGACGCAACCGGGACTTGGCGCATCGCCGAAGCGGTCGATTGGCGCGCCTGGAACGGCGAGATCGTCGCCTATAACGACCGGAGCGGCGACACGCACCACTTTGCGGATTTCGCCGGCTGGTTGTTTGCCCGGCTGGCGACAGCGCCAAGCGACATGCCGTCCTTGACGGCAGCGGCAACCGACGCGCTTGAGCTGCGCTGCGGCGCACCGGCAGCGACGATCGAACGGACGCTGGCGCTGTTCCATAAGCTCGACCTGCTGGACCGGGTGGCATGACGGCGATGCGGCACGAAACCATCCATCTCCGGCTTGGTCCCTTCACCGCTGCGTTGACGACCGCATTCCGCGAGGTCGGCGAAGCGCTCGCCCGACTTTATCCGCCGCAGTTCCGCAAGGCCGCCAGCGCATTCGCCGATTTCCACGTCGCGTTGGTGCCCGGCAGGGGTGTTCGCCGCTTCGTGCGGCCGCAGGCGCGCTTCCTCATCGATGGCCAGGACCCGTTCAAGCCGCTGCCCGCCGACCAGGCGCTACCGCTGGTCGAATGGGGGCTCAACTACGCCATCGCCGGGCTCGCGCACCAATACATGATCGTGCACGCGGCCGCGATCGAGAAGAACGGGCGCGTCGCGATTCTGCCGGGCGCGCCCGGCTCGGGTAAAAGCACGCTCACGGCCGGCCTCGTCCATCGCGGCTGGCGTTTACTTTCCGATGAGCTTGCCCTGATTCGCCGCGAGGACGGACACGTTGTGCCGTTGGCGCGGCCGGTCAATCTCAAGAATGCGTCAATCGACGTGCTGAAATCCTTTGCGCCGCAAGCGGTGTTCAGCAACGCGGTCGCCGACACGGTCAAGGGCACGGTCGCGCTGATGCGTGCGCCGGACAACAGCCTGGAACGGGTCGACGAAGTCGCGCCGGTCCGCTGGATCGTGTTTCCGCGTTGGCGCGCCGGCGAAGCGGCGCAGTTCACATCTTTCTCGAAGGCGGCGAGCCTGATCGAGATCGGCCACCACGCGATGAATTACAGCCTGCACGGCGCGCAGGGCTTCGCGCTCTTAAGCCAGATCCTGGAAAAAAGCGGTTGCTACCGCTTCGCCTATGGCGATCTCAACGAAGCGGCGAGCGCTTTCGACGCGCTCGCCGCGGCAGCGTGATGACAATGACGATTGTATCGACGATCCGGCTAACGCCAGACCGGCTTACCGAGATAGATCTGCGACGGATCGCTCAAGGCACCGGCGGTGGCGCCCAGCGCGCCGCCGAAGATTGCGCCGGTCAGCGGCATACCGACCGCAGCACCAGCGAGTGCGCCAACGCCGGCGCCCATGACGCCGCCGGTGATAGCGCGGTCGCCCGGGTTCGACCCGCAGCCCGCAACCAGAAGTCCACTCGCGACAATCACTACGGCCATACGACGCATCGGTTCGCTCCTCAATGGCGAAAGGCGCGGGAGTATAGGTCGCGGTTTTCACGAAATACAATACTCTCAATTGAATCAATGGCTTGTATGTCACGATTAAAGTCATACAAGAGCAGAACTGAATTAAATCAAGCGCTTACGTGGATTTCCGATTCGCGCTGCCAAGCGGCGCGGGTCGCAATCGCTTCAGAAACGACGAATCGGGGACCCAGCGAGAATCGCGTCCATCCCGAAGGCTGGAACCGACGCCACCAACCGCACGACGGAGAGTTCAGGTGATCTCGCTTTTTCTCTGGCTGATCCGCATACCCGTTCCGGTGCTGATCCTGCTCTACCTGTTCAAGGTGATCTGACCGGCCGGCCGGGGCGCAGAACGCGCCTGCACGTCAACGAAACAGCTCTTCCCCTTTGATGCCGTCGTACATCGACGCGACGTATTCGCCGTAACCGTTCCAGATCAGCGTCGGGCGCCGCGTGTTCTCGCCGAGTTCGCGCTCGGTCGCCTGGCTCCAGCGCGGATGCGGCACCGCCGGATTGACGTTCGCCCAGAAGCCGTATTCGTTCGCCTGCAACGCCGTCCAGAACGACGTCGGCCGCTTGTCGGTGAACGTGAACTGGACGATCGACTTGATCGACTTGAAGCCGTATTTCCACGGCAGCACCAGACGCAACGGCGGACCGTCCGGTTTGGGCAGCGGTTTGCCGTACATGCCGGTGACCAGGAACGCGAGGTCGTTGTTCGCCTCGAACATGGTCACGCCTTCGACATAGGGCCACGGGTAGAAGAACATGCGCTCGCCCGGCGCCATCTTCGGGTCCATGAACGTGACCATGCGGACGTACTTGGCGCCGGACAGCGGCTTCGCGATGTCGAGCAGCGCCTTCATCGGAAAGCCGGTCCACGGCACCGCCATCGACCAGGTTTCGACGCAGCGGTGGCGATAGAGCCGCTCTTCGAGCGTCACCTTCTTCAGCAGATCGTCGATGCCGAGCGTCATCGGCTTCTCGACCATGCCGCCGATGGCGACACTCCACGGCCGGATTTGCAGCGCGTCGGAATATTCGTAGACGTTCTTCGATTCCGTGTACTCGTAGAAATTGTTGTAGGTCGTCGACAGTTTTTCCGCCGTCACCGGCCGGTCGAGCGCGTATTTGTGATTGGCTTTCGCCGGATAGAGCCCGGCGGACGGATCGGTGTCGGCAAAGGCCGGCACGGTGGTCGCCAGCACGCCTGTGCCGGTCGCCGCAACCAACGCGCCCATGCCCATCGTCTTGAGCAGCGCCCGCCGGTCGTGAAAGACCGATTCCGGCGTTGCTTCGCGCTCCGCGATTTCCCAGCCGCGCTTGCGTTTCACCCGCATGGTTTACCTCCGTCCGCGTGGCCGCAGCGATACCGCCACATTGGCCTCACTGCAAGTCACGCTCCCGCGACCGGGGCTGAATTAAAGTTCACGGCCAACCGAACGCGAGCTATTGCGCGGCTTCGCCGGCACGGGCGGCCAGCACTTTGTCCGCCAGCTTGCCGGTCAGCTCCTGCAACCGGTCGAAGCGGTGGGTGAACGTGCCGGTGCCGAGCGTCGCCGAACGCAGCTCGATGATCAGATCGTTCATCTCGGCCAGCGGCATGTCGGTCGCCACGACGTCCCAGCCGGTCCAATCGGCCTTGGCGTCGTAGCCCAGAATATGGCCGCGCCGCGCCGAGACGATGCGCTGCACGCGCGAGGTAAAGGCGTTCGGCACCGAAATCTCGACGCGGTGGATCGGCTCGAGCAGCACCGGATCGCAGGTCGGCAGCGCCTCGCTCATTGCCTGCCGCGCCACCGTCTTGAACGCCTGGTCCGAGCTGTCGACGGCGTGAAACTGGCCGGTCACCAGCTTGACCGACAGATCGACGACCGGATTGCCGAACGGGCCGTGGCGCAGATAGTCCTTCACGCCCTCCTCGACCGCCGGAATGTAGTTGCGCGGAATGGCGCCGCCGACCACGGCGTCGATGAAGGTAAATCCGCCGCCGCGTGGCAGCGGCTTGATCTCGATCTGGATGTCGGCGAACTGGCCGTGGCCGCCGCTTTGCCGCTTGAAGCGCGAATGCAGCGCCGCGCCCTTGCGGATGGTTTCGCGATAGGGGATTTGCGGCCGGCGCCCCTGTACCGCAAGACTGAATTTATGCTGCAGCCGTTCGAGCGCGATCTGAAGATGGATGTCGCCCTGTCCGCACAACACCAGCTCTTGCAGCTCGGCATTGGGCTCGAGCGACAGTGTCGGATCCTCTTCGATCAGCTTCTGGATCGCGCCGGTGAGCTTGACGTCGTCGCTGCGCTTTGCGGCCGTGATCGCGAGCCCGAACACCGGACTCGGCGGCGCGATACGCGGCAAATTGGGCGCCGCACCGGTCGCCAGAACCGCGCCGGTCGCGACGCCTTCAAGGCGCGCAAGCGCGGCGATCTCGCCGGTACCGGCGCCGCCTGGCAACTTTTCCGCGGCGGCGCCCTGGAGCCGTAGTACGCCGCCGACACGCACGCCGCCGAGCGTCATGCCCTCGCTCACCATGCCTCGCCAGACACGCGCCAGCGACAGCTTGCCGGCATGCGGCGGGTTGTAGGTTTTGATCACCTGTACGACCGTGCCGTCGCCGCTGCCGACACCGAGTCGTTCGGCGGTCGCCGTGGCCGATGGTGTCTCGTGCCGCAACGCTTTCCACAACCGGCGCACGCCGTGGTCGAGCGACGCCGAGCCCAGAAACACCGGCACGATCAGGTCGCTGCGCAAATTCTTGGTCAGCTGGCCGTAAATTTCGTCCTTCGACGGCTGAACATCCTCAAGCAACTGTTCGAGCAGCTTGTCGTCAAAATCGGCGAGCTTCTCGACCAGCGAAGCGCGCGATTCCCGCTTGGTTGAGGCCATCGTGTCGGGCAGTTTGATCAAGTCAGACGCCTTGCCCGGCTGATAGCGATAGGCACGTTCGCTGACCAAATCGACGTAGCCGGCGATGGTGCTGTCCGGTCCGAGCAGCGGCACCTGGCGCAACACCAACGGCCGAGCCGAAATCGATTGCAGCGCTGCGAGCACCTCCGAGACGCGCGCCGACGTCTGGTCGATCTTGTTGACGAAAATCATGTGCGGAATCTGGCGGTCGTCGAGGAATTTAAACAGCGGCGACAGTGCCAGGACACGATCGGGCACCGCTTCGCACACCACGACCGCGACGTCGGCGGCGAGCAATGCCGTCTGCGCCTCGGTGGCGAGCTCGACCGATCCGGGGCAATCAAGGAAGAACCAGCGGTCGCCGAGATACGTGGCATGCGCCGGATTGATTTCGGTCGACATCTGTCGCGCCCGTGCCTCGGGGGCGGAATCGCCTACGGTGGTCTGGTCTTTTTGGGTGCCGCGTCGGTGGATGGCTTCGGCGGCGAAGAGCAGGGATTCGAGGAGGGTGGTCTTGCCCGACAGATACGGTCCCACCAGGGCCGCTACACGCGGCCCGCCTGCTCTTTCGCCCATAGTTGCCTCCGCTTCGCGCCGTGCGCCGCGTTCGGCCCGGGTTCGACCCGCTTCGGGGCTTGATCAGGAACGCCCCGCCTGGCGGCGACGCACTCTCCGGCAACGATGGTCGCGCCGTCGCCGTACCGAGGCAACCTGAATCTCGCGGCGCGACCTACTTCAGCGCGGCGCAGGCGCGCTCGATGCGCTTGCACGCCTCGGTCAGCGCCTGATTCGAGGTGGCGTAGGAGATGCGGAAATAGGGCGACAGGCCGAAGGCCTCGCCCTGGACGACGGCGACGCCTTCCGCTTCGAGCAGATAGTCGACGAAGTCGCCGTCGGTCTTGAGCACCTTGCCTTGCGGCGTGGTCTTGCCGATGACGCCGGCGCAAGACGGATAAACGTAGAACGCGCCTTCCGGGACGCTGCACCGCAACCCGGCGCAGCGGTTCAGGCCGGCGACGACCAGATCGCGGCGCTCCAGGAAGCTCTTGTTGTGCCGCGGGATGAAATCCTGTGGTCCGCTGAGCGCCTCGACCGCCGCCGCCTGGCTGATCGAGCTGGCGTTGGTGGTGGATTGCGACTGCAGCGCGGCCATGCCCGCAATCAGCTCCTTCGGGCCGCCGGCATAGCCGATGCGCCAGCCGGTCATGCAATAGGTCTTGCTGACGCCGTTGAGCGTGAGCGTGCGCGGATAGAGCCGCGGCTCGACGTTGCAGATCGTCGCGAACTTGAAGTCGCCGTAAGTCAGGTGCTCGTAGATGTCGTCGGTCAGCACCCAAACCTGCGGATGACGCATCAACACGTCGGCAAGGGCTTTGAGCTCCTTCACCGTGTATGCCGCGCCCGACGGATTCGACGGTGAATTGAGAATCAGCCATTTGGTGCGTTTGGTGATGGCGGCCTCGAGATCCTCCGGACGAATCTTGAATCCGTTGTTCTCCGGCCCGGTGACCGCCACCGGCACGCCTTCGCACAGATTGACGATGTCGGGATACGACACCCAATACGGCGCCGGCACGATCACCTCGTCGCCGGGATTGATCGTCGCCAGCAGCGCATTGAACAGCACCTGCTTGCCGCCGGCGCCGACGATGATCTGCTCCGGCGCGTAGTCGAGCGCGTTCTCGCGCTTGAACTTGGCGATGATCGCCTGTTTCAGCGCCGGCGTACCGTCGACGGCGGTGTATTTGGTCTCGCCTTTGTCGATGGCGCGCTTCGCCGCGTCTTTGATGTTCTGCGGCGTGTCGAAATCGGGCTCGCCGGCGCCGAGTCCGATGATGTCGCGGCCCGCGGCCTTGAGACGGCGGGCCTTGTCGGTCACCGCGATGGTCGGCGACGGCTTGATGCGCCCCAGACGGGCGGCAAGCATCGCGACGGGTTTGGATTCGGCGAGCGTTGTGGTCATGCGGTCAAGCTAGCCGGTCATGCTGCACCGCGCAACGGCACGCAGCGCGCGCGTCCGGCGCATTTCGACGCATCGTGCTTGACTCAAATCCGGATCGCCCGCACGTTCCCCGCCGGTGGTTCCCAATTTGGGGATCAAAAGGGAATGCGGTGCGCACGTCGTGAGGCGTGCAATGCCGCGGCTGCCCCCGCAACTGTAAGCGGCGAGCGCGGACCAAGTGAAGCCACTGGCGGCGAAAGCCGCCGGGAAGGCCGGTCCAAGCGAAGACCCGCGAGCCAGGAGACCTGCCACCGACCGTGGTCACGCGCGAGCGCGTCGGGCGGGGTGCACCGATGGGAGACCGGCCAGCAGGGGCTCAAGCGCCTGCGGCCGCCTTCAGTTCGCGGTGACGTGCCACCACCGCGAGTCCATCATGTCCAGCCCTGTCCCGTTCGGTTCGCGCCGCGTCGCGGCGCTGTCATTGGTCCTTGTCCTGTCCGCCGTCCCGCTCACGCACGCGTCCGCGCAGGACGCAACCGTGCAGCAGGCGACATCCGGTTTCGGTACGATGCAGCCGATCGTCGTCACGCCGACGCTGTTCCCGACGCCGACCACGGAAATCGGCAACGACGTCACCGTGATCGCCGGCGACGAGATCGTGCGGAAGCAAGAGCGCACCCTGCCCGACGCCCTCAAAGCCGTACCGGGCCTCAACGTCGTGCAGACCGGCGGATCGGTCGGCGAGACTTCAATCTTCATCCGCGGCACCAACTCCAATCACACCAAGGTGCTGGTCGACGGCGTCGACGTCACCGATCCGAGCACGCCCAACGGCGCCTTCGATTTCAGTCAGATTCCGGCGTGGGACATCGAACGGATCGAGGTGCTGCGCGGGCCGCAAAGCGGCCTTTACGGCTCGGACGCGATCGGCGGCGTGATCAACATCATCACCAAGACCGGCAAAGGCCCGGCGCAATTCAATGGCATGGCCGAAGGCGGGTCTTATGCCACCTTCAATCAGGCGGCGGGCGTCAGCGGCTCGCAGGGCCGCGCCAATTACAATTTCAACGTTGTGCACCTACGCACTGCGGATTTGCCGGTGACGCCAACCGATCTGCTGACGCCGGGCGAAGCGCGCAACGACGACTTCTACAGCAACAAGAACTATTCCGGCAAAGTCGGCGTCAACCTGACCGACAATTTCAGCCTCAAGTGGGTTGGGCGCTATGTCGACACACTGACCCGCACGACGACGGACACTTTCTCGATCGCGCCCTTTACCGGCGTGCCGGAAGGGACGCAGTCGCCGACTTGGACGCATGATTTTTTCACGCGCGGCGAAGCCAAGCTTCTGTCGTTCGATGGCGCGCTCGAGAACCGGTTCGGCGTCGGCTATACGCATTACTTGCGCAGCAACGTCGATGTCGACCCGACCAATCTGCCTTCGACCGAATCGGGCAGGCGCACCAAGCTGAACTGGCTGGGCACGCTGCACCTGGCCGAGGATCGCACCGTGCTCCTCGGGCTCGAAGACGAAACCGACCGCATCGCCAACAATGAGATGACGCCCAGCGTACGCGACCGCGCCGGCTTTGCCGAGTTGCATACGCTCATCGTGCCGCGTCTCTATGGCACGGCGTCGGTCCGCGTTGACGACGACAGCGCCTTTGGCAAGACAGCGACTTGGCGTCTCGCACCGGCCTATTCCATGCCGATGACCGATACGCTGCTCAAGGCAAGTTACGGCACCGGCTTCAAGGCGCCGACGCTGACGCAGCTTTATGTCGGCGCATCAGCCAATTCGAAGCTGCAGCCCGAAAAAAGCCGCGGCTGGGACGCGGGCTTCGAGCAACCGCTGCTGGCGGACAGGCTGCGTCTCGGCGCGACCTACTTCCACAACAGCATCAAGAACCTGATCGTCTTCGCGCCGACCTTTCCGTTCCAGAACATCAACGTCAACCAAGCGACAACCTACGGTGTCGAAAGTTTCGTCGCCGTCAAACCGCTGCCCAATGTCGATTTGCGCGCCGATTACACCTATACCGTCGCCCGCAGCGACACCACTGGGTCGGAATTGCTGCGGCGGCCGAAGAACAAGGCCAGCCTCGACGCCGACTGGATGCCGATCGAACCGCTGACGCTGACCGGAGAGATCCTACGCGTCGGGACGTGGCTCGATTCGACCCGCGACAATCCGACCATCTTCACCGCCCAGGCTTCGCCCTACACGCTGGTCAACCTGGCAGCCGAATATCGCGTCAACGCGAACGCCACCTTCTTCAGCCGCATCAACAATCTGCTCGACCGGCACTACCAGGAGCCGCTGGGCTTCTTGCAGCCGGGCTTCACGATCATCAGCGGCATTCGCGTGAGCTGGGGCGGCGCGCCCGCCGGCGACACGAATTGATCGACCGCCGCGAAACCTTTAGAATCGACCGCAATCAAAGGATGCAACCATGACAACGATGTCCGCCCCTTTATCGCCGCTGGCCCGCAACTGGTTCTGGCCGGCGCTGCTGGCCGTTGCCGCGGTCGGCGGTAGCTGGGCACTCGCCTGCGTTTTGCCGTTCGCCGCTTTCGCCGCCATGCTGGCGATGACCGAAAGCCGTCGCGTCGCGCTCGGCACCATGGCGCTGATCTGGCTTGCCAACCAAGCCGTCGGTGTCGTCGCGTTGGGATACCCGCTCGACGTTCACAGCATCGGTTGGGGCCTCGCGATCGGCGTTGCCGCGTTGCTCGCGACCGCGGCCGCTTCCGCCGTGGCACAAACCGGCTCGCGGCATTGGCTGCGGCTGGTGCTCGCCTTCGGCGCCGCCTTCGCAGTTTACGAGATCGCGCTGGCGCTGGTCGCATTGACGACCGGCGAGCTGGCCGAATTCGCGCCGGCGACCGTCGTGCAGCTTGCGGAGCTCGATGCCGCGTGGCTCGCGGCGCTGGTCGTGCTGCGCGAGGCGCTGGTGCTGCTGGGCTGGCGGACACTCGGCGGCCGACGACAGCCGGCCTGAACCGAATGCCGCGGCGGGCCCGAGCCGTTACCGAAACCGACGAGTTCGAGCCCTATCTTGACGCCGTGACGCGCAGCGGCGAACGCACGCGTCTCGTCATGTATGTCGTTTTGCTGGTGTTGTTCTTCGTCGGCTGTGGCATCCGCGACTTCGACTGGCCGAGCTGGGACGAGCAGCGCCTCCACGTCATGCTCGACAACTACGGTTGCGTCACCGGTGCGGGACCGGCCGGCGGCGATTGTGCGCAGCTGCTCGCGGATTATGCCGATCAAGGCCTCGTCTTCGGCACGCCGCACGGCGGCGATGCCGCAGCCGGCAATCTGCAACGCGATCTTGCGCTCAAGGTCTATGAACGCCGCATCATCGAATTGATGAAAAAGGATTTGCGCGGCTATGCACTCGAGATTCCGCTGTTCGGCGTCTATCTCGACGGCAATGATTTGTGGCTGGTGAGCGGCGTGCTGATGTCGCTGCTGCTGCTGATTTTGACCGCGCATATTGAACGCGAATTCGCAAATTACGAAAAAGCCGCCAAGGCCTGTCCGAACGATGCGTGCCGCGATCTCCTGGTGATGGCGCAGATCTTCGCGCTGCCCGGCGAGCGGCGCAAACGCCTGTCGCTGGCCTGGCAAATCACCTTTATCGCGCTCTATTCGGTGCCGGCGCTGCTCAACCTCTACGTCGTCAAGAGCGACTTCGAGGGCCGCAACTACGCCTTCAACGTCCGCATGATCGGGGCGGATTGGGTCCATCTCGAATATGCGCTCCGGATCGTCACCGTGATCAGCGTCGCCTATCTCTGCTATCGCTGCTACCGCATGAGCGCGGAACTTCAGGCCTTCGTCGTCAATCTCCATAACAGCCGGTTTCCACGCGCCAAGGAAATCGCGCCGGCTCGCTAGCAACTGCGGCTTCTATTCCCTATCTTAGAGGCCGATGCCCGCACCGTTGCTGACCGTCGACCGGCCGCTCGCCGACCAGGGCCGGCGCTTCACCATCCAGTCGGATTTCCGCCCGGCCGGCGACCAGCCGCAGGCGATCACCGAGCTTGTCCGCGGCATCCGCGAGAACGCGCGCGACCAGGTGCTTCTTGGTGTGACGGGTTCCGGAAAGACCTTCACGATGGCCCACGTGATCGCGGAAACCCAGCGGCCGGCGCTGATACTCGCGCCTAACAAGACGCTGGCGGCCCAGCTTTACGGTGAGATGAAGAGCTTTTTCCCCGAGAATGCGGTCGAGTACTTCGTCTCGTACTACGACTATTACCAGCCCGAAGCCTATGTGCCGCGCACCGACACCTACATCGAAAAGGAATCCTCGATCAACGAGCAGATCGACCGCATGCGCCATTCGGCGACGCGCGCGATCCTCGAGCGCCGCGACACCGTGATCGTCGCGTCGGTGTCGTGCATCTACGGCATCGGCTCGGTCGAGACCTATTCCGAGATGACCTTCACGCTGACCGCCGGTGAACGCGTGGCGCGCGGCGACCTGCTGGCGAAGCTGGTCGAGCTGCAATATCGACGCAACGACACCAATTTTGCCCGCGGCACCTTCCGCGCGCGCGGCGATACGATCGAAATCTTCCCGGCGCACTACGAAGACCGCGCCTGGCGCCTTTCGCTCTTCGGCGACGAGATCGAGGCGATCCACGAGTTCGACCCGCTGACCGGCGAAAAGACCGCGGCGATCGAATCGATCAAAGTCTATCCCAACAGTCACTATGTCACGCCGAAGCCGACGCTTTATCAGGCGATCACGCAGATCAAGCGCGACCTCAAGCTCCGGCTCGAGGAGTTCAGACAGGCCGGCAAGCTGCTCGAGGCCGAACGGCTCGAACAGCGCACGACCTTCGACCTCGAGATGATGCAGGCGACCGGCAGCTGCGCCGGTATCGAGAACTATTCGCGCTACCTCACCGGCCGCGCGCCGGGCGAGCCGCCGCCGACCTTGTTCGAATACCTGCCCGAGGATTGCCTGGTCTTCGTCGACGAAAGCCATGTCACCGTCCCGCAAGTCGGCGGCATGTTCAAAGGCGACTATGCGCGCAAGTTCACCCTGTCCGAATACGGCTTCCGCCTGCCGTCGTGCATCGACAACCGTCCGCTGAAATTCGAGGAATGGGACGCGATGCGTGGCCAGACCGTGTGCGTCTCCGCGACGCCCGGCCCCTGGGAGCTCACCCAGACGCAGGGCGTATTCGCCGAACAGGTGGTACGGCCGACCGGCCTGGTCGATCCGGTGCCGATCATTCGGCCCGTTGAATCGCAAGTTGATGACCTCATGGCCGAATGCCGCGATTGCGCCAAGAAGGGACAGCGCGTGCTGGTGACG
>JAGWIH010000313.1 GCA_028866355.1 Alphaproteobacteria bacterium | reverse complement strand
CCGGAGATCGCGCGCGATTTTGTCGAGCACGCCGTTGACCATGCCGGGCTCTTTGCCGGCGTAGAACGCATGCGCGATGTCGACATATTCGTTGATCGCGATTTCGGGCGGCACGTCGCGGCGATGCGCGAGTTCATAAGTGCCGACGCGCAAAATGGCGCGCAAGACCGCTTCGAGCCGCGGCAATGGCCAATCGGGCGACAGCGCGCCGGCAATCGTCGTGTCGATCGCCTCACGGTGCGCCGCGGTGCCGCGCGCCAGCTCGACGAACAGGTCCTTGTCCGCTTCGCCGAAATCGGGCTCTTCGCGCGGTGCATCGGGGTTCAGGCGATGCTTTAGAAATTCCTCGACGACCGCGTCCGCGAGCGCATCGACCAGCTCCATCTGATAGAGCGCCTGGACCGCGGCCAGACGTGCAGCCGTACGCTTACGAGCCGCGGGCCGCGGTGATTTGGCGGCGGCGTTCACCGCCGGGCCTTGAGCGATCGGCGTAGCGCAATCATGGCGAGGCAGGCGCGCACCGCCTCGCCGCCTTTGTTCTTCTCGTCGATGCGCGCGCGCTTGAATGCCTGATCGACATTCTCGACGGTGAGTACGCCGAAGCCGATGGCGTGACCGGCCAGAGCCAAGTCTTGGATGCCGCGTGCGCATTCGCCGCAGACCAGATCGTAATGCGAGGTTTCGCCGCGAATGACGCAGCCGAGCGCGATATAACCGTCGTATTTCCGTGTCCGCGCGGCGAGCGCGATGGCCGCCGGAATCTCGAACGCGCCGGTCACCGTCACGCAGTCGTAGCGGACGTCGGCGTCATCAAGCGCCGCTTCGGCGCCTTTGAGCAGCGCGTCCGACACGTGTGCGTAATAGCGCGCCTCGACGATGAGCACCGACAGTCGCTTCGCCATCTTAAGATTCCAGCACGATGGCGCGGCGTTCGACGACCGACAGGCCGTAGCCTTCGAGACCGACGATGGTCTGTGTCGTATTCGACAACAGGATCATGTCGCGCACGCCGAGATCGAGCAGAATCTGGGCGCCGATCCCGTAATCGCGCAGCTGCGGCACGGTCTTGCCGGTCGCGAGGAACCCTTGGACTCGTTTCGACAACGCGGTCGGCATCGGCTCGCGCAGGAGCACGACCACGCCCCTGCCCGCCTTGCCGATCATCTCCATCGCGCCTTGTAGCATGCCGGCGCGGCCACTGCGCAGATTGCCGAGTGCGTCGTCGAGCACGTTGACCGCGTGCATGCGGACAAGCACCGGTTCGGGCGTGCGCAGATCGCCTTTCACCAGCGCGATATGCTCGGCATAGGCGATCTTGTTGACGTAGATGTGCATATTCCAGTCGCCGCCATGCGCGCTGGCGAAATCGGCCGAGACGCGGCGTTCGACGATGCGATCGTGGCGCCGGCGATAGGCGATGAGATCGGCGATGGTCGCGACCTTGAGGCCATGGCGTTGCGCGAAGGCGATCAGATCGCTGCGGCGCGCCATGGAGCCGTCGTCGTTCATGATTTCGCAAATCACGCCGGCCGGAATGAGGCCGGCAAGCCGCGCGATGTCGACGGCCGCCTCGGTGTGACCGGTGCGCACCAACACGCCGCCGTCGCGCGCCATCAACGGAAAGATGTGACCCGGTGTGACGATATCCTGCGGTCCCTTGGTGGCGTCGATCGCGACTGCGATGGTGCGTGCGCGATCCGATGCCGAGATGCCGGTGGTGATGCCGTCGCGCGCCTCGATCGAAACCGTGAACGCCGTCTGCAATCGTGACTCATTGTGTTGCGCCATCAGCGGCAGCTTAAGCTGCTCGACGCGCTCGCGGCTTAGCGCCAGACAGACGAGACCGCGACCGTGTTTGGCCATGAAGTTGATCGCGTCCGGCGTCGCCATCTGCGCCGGGATGATCAGATCGCCTTCGTTTTCGCGATCCTCGTCGTCGACCAGGACGAACATCTTGCCGTTGCGCGCGGCATCGATGATCTCCTCGATCGGCGAAGCGACTTCCACGAAGCTCATGCCGGCTCCCGCGCCAACAGGCGTGCGACGTAGCGCGCGATCACGTCCAGCTCGAGATTCACGCCGTCACCCGGCTGCAGCGCGTCGAGCGTCGTTTGGGCGCGCGTGATCGGAATGATGTTGACGCCGAAACGGCGGCCCTCGACTTCGTTTACCGTGAGCGAGACGCCGTCGACCGTGATCGATCCTTTGGGCGCGATCGACAACTCGCAGCCGCGCGGCACTTCGAATGTCAGCCGCACAGAGTCCCCGTCCGGCCGCCGCGCGACCAATTCGGCCACCGCGTCGACGTGACCGAGCACGATGTGGCCGCCCAGCTCGTCGCCGAGCCGTAGTGAGCGTTCGAGATTGAGCCGTGTTCCGACACGCCAGCCGCTGGCAGTCGACCGCGCGCGGGTTTCGGCGGAAGCCTGCACCGCAAACCAATCGCCGCCCTTTTCGATCACCGAAAGGCAGACGCCGGCGCAGGCGACGGATGCGCCGAGCGCCAGGTCGCCGAGGCTGAGCGCCGTCGCGACCTCGAAGACGCTGTCGGCGCCCGGCCTCGCGGCGCGGATTGTGCCGCGATCGGCAATGATTCCGGTAAACATGGCAATACCTTAGGACGGCACCTTAAACCGCGCGTTGGAGCGTTTCCAGCAGATCGTCGCCGAT
>JAGWIH010000312.1 GCA_028866355.1 Alphaproteobacteria bacterium | reverse complement strand
GGTCCGGTCGCGTTCCTGCATGTCGATTGCGACATCTATTCCTCGACCAAGACCGTGTTCGATCATTTGGCGTCCAGGCTTGGGCCGGGCGCGGTCATCGTCTTCGACGAGTATTTCAACTATCCCAACTGGGAACGCCACGAATTCAAGGCGTTCCAGGAATTCATCCGCGACAGCGGCTTGTCGTATCGCTATCTCGGCTTCGCGCAGAAGAACGGCCACGTCGCGGTCATGCTCGGCGCGAAAAGCGATGCGGCGAAAACGCTGGCGGCGACAAAGCTGAAGACGCTCGCTGGCGATTAAGGGCGATAAAGCGCCTCGGGGATTTCGGCCAGCGTCGATGGATGCAGCTGGTCCGGCGTTAAGCCGTAGAATTTCTGAAAGCTCATGATCAGCGGCCGCCATTTGTCTGGATCGACGCGGTTCGGCTCGCCGTCGACGAAGATTGATTCCTCGATATGGGCGCAACGGATGCGCACCTCGAAGGCGATCTGACGGCCGCGCCCCGCCGGATCATTCTCGGCCAGCCGATAGACCGCCTCGACGGTCGCTTCGAGCTGCACCGGACATTCGCGCACGCGCGGCGCGGCGACGATCTCGGCCGGGTCGGGCGTCAGGCCGGCCAGGCCGAACTTGTCGCGTTCGAAGCGGTAGCCGCGGCGGCGCTTGGCCTCCGGCACGATCTCGGTGCCGGTGGTCTTGGCCAGGCGATTGACGGCGGCGACCTGATCGGCGCTCGGCAGGTTGAGCACGCATTCGCGCGTCCGCAGCATGTTTTGCGGCGTCTGCGACGAGGCGGCGAGGCCGAGCAGGCACCGCCAGCCCAGCCACCACGCCGACGACATCGGCGCGAGGTTGTAGGAACCGTCGGGGTTTACGGTGCTGATCAGGACAACGGGCGTGCCGAAATAGAGAATCGCCGGTTCGCAAATGCGGTGCATAGGTTCATCCCCTGATTTGACGGATGAACCATGGCGTTACGCCGCGGCAGATTCACTCCGCCGCTTGCCGCCGAATTCGGTATCTACAGGATGCGCGTGATCACGCGGTCGAGCCGCGAGCCTTCGCTGTAGAGCCAGCGCACCGCGCCGGCGGCGACAATGCCGGTCGCCGCGCCGCCGAGCACGTCGGTGAAATAATGCGTTCCGACATAGATGCGTGAAACGCAGACGATTAGGGCCGCGATAAACAGACCCAGCGCGCGTTCGCGCCAGCCATGAAAAAGGAACGCGGCGGCAATCGCGATTGTCGCGGTGGCATGATCGGACGGAAACGACCAGTCGGTGCTCCGCGCGATGATGAGATGCGTCAATCCGGCGTCGTAGGGCCGCACCCGATGCACGAAAAGGATGATGATCTGGTTGAACGCAAGGCCAAGGAGAAAGGACAATCCCGCGGCGACGCAGGCGTGGCGGATGCGAAACTTGTACCGCGTGCCCCACCATTGCAGGACCACAAGCAGCACCAGTAGAGGAACGCCGTATTGGCTGGCTGCAGCCATGCAGGCGTCGAGCAACGGGTGGCCGCCGGCCGGCGCGTTGATCCATTGCGTGACCGCGCGGTCGATCGAATTCATCGCTACCCCGTGTAACGTCCAAGCCGCACCGCGGTCTGGCCGCGCGCGAGGCGCAGCGACGGCATGATCAGCACGCAATCGTCGTAAGGCGTGACAACGGCGCGGCCGCCGTCGCGCGCGATTTCGGTGCCGGCCTTGGGAATCACTTCGAGGCCACGATAGGGCACCGTGAAGCGGAAATTATCGCTCGTCACCGTCACGGCTTCAGTGACGTCGAGGACACGCTGCGGCGGCGCGGCGAAATCGAGAATGGTTTTGCATTTGTCCGGCGCTAGCACGCCGCATGCCGCGAGAAACCGGTGGCTCGTCGCCATCGCGACGTCGGCGGTGGTTTTTTCCCAGTGTTGACCGCACTCGACCAAGAGCGCGGTCTTCGGCGAAGCGGGATCGGCGAACGCGCCGTAGTCGCGCAGTCGCGGCCCGGCATCATGGCCGCGATCGCACATGATGATCTCCGGCGATCGGATGCGGCGCGCCAACGCGACGCTCTTGTCGACCAAACCGGCGAGGATCAGCGGCGCGCTGCCGTATTGCATCGAGTGGAGATCGAGCAGCTGATCGACGGACTCGAACACCGGCCGCAACGTCCGCGCACGCGCGAGCTCGACGCTGTTTCGTTTGCCTTTCAGCGTGCCGTTATCCCACAGCCGGTTCATGTCCTCGTCGACATAGCGCGACGCGGTGGGATTGGTCCGATCGAAGCCGCGGTAAGCCTCGACATTGCAGAAGACGAAGGTGAGCGTGCCGCGGACCGGTCTGACTCTGTCGGACAGCAGCCGGTCGAGCGCGATGGCGCCGCAGATTTCGTTGCCGTGCATCAGGGCGTTGAGCGCGACATGCGGCCCCGGCGCGGCGGCGCGGAAACTCATCACGTACGGAATGCCGCTATTGCCGGCGGCGTAAGGCGCAAGATCGGGTGGATCGAGCTCGACCGGAACCGGTTCAACCATGACGCTCAGCGGGCGCAGCGTTCCAGCAGCCGCTGCATGAACGTCGCGCACTGCTTCACCTGATCGAGCGCGATGAACTCGTCGGGCCGGTGCGCCTGCTCGATCGAGCCCGGCCCGCAGATCACGGTCGGAATGCCGCTCTGCTGA
>JAGWIH010000311.1 GCA_028866355.1 Alphaproteobacteria bacterium | reverse complement strand
GCAATCGCCGAGCGCGGCGTACTCGTCGCCGAGATGCCCGTCGGCACCGTGCCGCAGGCGCGGCATTTCCCGCGTCGCAACCGCATCATCTCGGGCATCTCGCTCGGCGTTCTGGTGGTCGAAGCGGCGGAGCGCTCCGGCTCGCTGATCACCGCGCGCTTCGCACTTGAACAGGGCCGCGAGGTCTTTGCGGTGCCCGGCTCGCCGCTCGATCCGCGCTGCAAAGGCACCAACCGGCTGATTCGGGACGGCGCGACCATGGTCGAGAGTGCCGACGACATCCTGCGCGAGTTGGGTCCACAGCGCGCCGCGCCGCTCGCGGAGCGTCACCGGACCGCATTTACCGCCGCGCCAGCCGCAGAAACCGGCGCAAAAGACCTGGCCGAAGCGCGCGAAATCGTGCTCGGTTTACTGTCGCCGACACCGTTGCCGGTTGACGAATTGCTCCGGCAGTGCCAAATGTCCCCCGCCGTGATCCTCACAATTGTGCTCGAACTTGAGCTTGCAGGCCGAGTCGCGCGCCAGCCGGGGAACGCATTAACCTTGCTTTAACCATAAATCACCCTATTTCACGGGCTTCGGACTCCACCGCGCGGCGGAACCATGAACGTCGTCATCGTTGAATCGCCTGCAAAGGCGAAGACCATCAACAAGTACCTCGGCAAGGATTTCAAGGTCCTGGCGAGCTACGGACACGTGCGCGACCTGCCGGCGAAAGACGGCTCGGTGCGCCCCAATGAAAATTTCGCCATGTCGTGGGAGGTCGATCACCGCGCCGACAAGCGGCTGAAGGAGATCGCCACCGCCGTCAAAGGCGCCGAACGACTTTACCTCGCCACCGACCCGGATCGCGAAGGTGAAGCGATCTCGTGGCACGTGCAGGAAATCCTGCGGCAGCGCAAGGCGCTGCAGGGTGTCGACGTCAAGCGCGTGGTGTTCAACGAAGTCACCAAGTCGGCGGTGCAGGAAGCATTCAAGCATCCGCGCGAATTGGACCGCGAACTGATCGACGCCTATATGGCGCGGCGCGCGCTCGACTACCTTGTCGGCTTTACCCTGTCGCCGGTGCTGTGGCGCAAGCTGCCAGGCAGCCGCTCGGCCGGCCGCGTGCAATCGGTCGCCCTGCGTCTGATCTGCGAGCGCGAAGCCGAAATCGAGGCCTTCAAGCCGCGCGAATATTGGTCGATCGAGGTTGATTTCCAAACTCGCGGCGGCGAGCGCTTCACCGCGCGCCTGACCCACCTCAAGGGCCAGAAGCTCGACAAATTCGATCTCGCCAACGAACAGCAAGCGCGCGCCGCCGCCGACGCGATCCTGAAGCACATCGACTACGCCGTCGCCGCGGTCGAAAAGAAGCAGATCCGCCGCAATCCGCCGCCGCCGTTCACGACCTCGACGTTGCAGCAGGAAGCGTCGCGCAAGCTCGGCCTTGGCGCGTCGCGCACCATGCGCACGGCGCAACGGCTTTACGAAGGCGTCGACATCGGCGGCGAAACCGTCGGCCTCATCACCTACATGCGAACCGACGGTGTCTCGCTGTCGAACGAAGCGATCGCCGCGGCGCGCGAAATGATCGCCGCGCAGTACGGCCCGCAATACCGGCCGGACGAGGCGCGCATTTATCGAAACGCCGCCAAAAACGCGCAGGAAGCCCACGAGGCGATCCGGCCGACCGACATGCACCGCCGCCCCGAAACCTTGCCCGGCCATCTCGATTCCGACGAACGCCGGCTTTATGAGCTGGTATGGAAGCGCGCGGTCGCGAGCCAGATGTCGTCGGCAAACATCGACCAAGTCGCCGTGGACATCACACCGTCCGACAATTCGGTCGTGCTGCGCGCCACCGGCTCGACCGTGGTGTTCGATGGCTTCCTCACGCTTTACACGGAAGACTCCGACGATCCGGAAGGCGACGAGGAAAACCGGCGCCTGCCCGCGCTCAATGAGCGCGACGCGCTGACCCGCGACAAAGTCGACCCGCAGCAGCACTTCACGCAGCCACCGCCGCGTTACACCGAAGCGAGCTTGGTGAAAAAGCTCGAGGAGCTCGGTATCGGCCGGCCGTCGACCTACGCATCGACCATGCAGGTGCTGCAAGACCGCAAATACGTCCAGCTCGACAAGAAGCGGCTAATTCCCGAAGACCGCGGCCGCCTCGTCACGGCGTTCCTGATGGAATTCTTCGAGCGCTACGTCGAATACGATTTCACCGCCGATCTCGAGAACAAGCTGGACGATATTTCCGGCGGCCGTATCGACTGGAAGAAGGTGCTGGAGGATTTCTGGACGGATTTCTCGGCCGCCGTCGCCGGCACCAAGGATCTCAACATCACTCAGGTCATCGACACGCTCGACGAGGAGCTCGGCCGTCATTTCTTTCCGGAGCGGCCTGACGGCAGCGATGCGCGCCTGTGTCCGGTGTGCAAACAAGGCCGGCTCGGCCTCAAGCTCGGACGCTTTGGGGCCTTTATCGGCTGTTCGCGCTATCCCGAATGCCGTTACACGCGCGCCCTGGGCTTTGAAAACGGCGAGAATGGCGCCGCCGCGGAGCCGCGCGAACTCGGCACCGATCCCAAGACCGGGCTGGTCGTCGCGCTCAAAAAGGGCCCGTATGGGCCCTACGTGCAACTGGGCGAGACGCCACCGAAGCCGCCGCGCGAGAAAGGCAAGCGCGCC
>JAGWIH010000310.1 GCA_028866355.1 Alphaproteobacteria bacterium | reverse complement strand
GCGATCAGCAAGAAATACGCCGGCACCGGCCTTGGCCTGCCGCTGGCCAAGACCCTGGTGATGCTGCATGGCGGCCGGCTCGACATCACCAGCACCAAGGGCGCCGGCACCACGATCGCCGCGCGCCTGCCGCCCGAACGGATCGTCTGGAAAGCGCGCGAAGCCGCCGCGTGAGCTCGCCGATCAATCGCGCGGGTCGCGTAATTTTTTCGACCTTTCAGAAATTTTAGAATGAGCGGCGGCGCACACTCGAACCTAACGTCCTTTTCACGACGCCTGTGACCGTTGGCATGCCACGATGTTGCACCGGTCGTCATGACCGCAACGCGTGCAAACGAATCAAAAATTGGGAGGAACGTTATGCCAAGTGTGTCGAAGGTACTCGCCGGCGCCATGCTGGTGAGCGGGTTCGCGATCGGAACCTGCCTCGCCGCAACGCCCACCTCGTTCAAGCTGGTGACGAAGATTTCGTTGCCGACCAAGCCGGGCCACGGCGACTGGGTCGCCTACGATCCGGGCAATCACGACGTCTATGTGTCGCTGAAGGACCAGGGTATGGCCGTCATCGACACCAAGACCAACAAGGTCGCCCACGTCATCCAGGACATCAAGGCGCCCAACACGATGGTGTTCGACAAGGATTATATCTACGAGACCGCCGCCGAAGGTTCGGGTGCCGGCAAGGTCAACCAGGTCGTCACCATCAGCAAGCACAGCTGGAAGATCGTGAGCCGCGTCACCACCAAGGGCACCTCGCCCGACGGCACCTTCATCGATGCCGCCAACAAGAAGCTTTACGTCGCATCCGACGACAACAACTGGATCGAGGAATACACGCTCGGCGCGCATCCGAAATTCGTCGCCGATTTCCCGCTCCAGCCGGCAAAGCCGGAGAACGGACCCGACGTCGCCGCGTTGTTCAACGGCACGATCTATGCCACGGATGATTCCGATGTCGAAACGCTCGATCCGAACACGGGCAAGGTCGGCGTTCTCGCGAACTACATGCTCAAGCAGAGCAAGTTCGGTGGCACCAAGGGCATGATCTGGGATCCCGATCACAACGCGATCTGGGTCGGCACGACCAACCACGTGATCTACGTCGTCGATCCCAAGACATTGCTGATCGAAAAGCCGATCCAGGAGACCGCCGGCGCCGACGCCGTCATGGCCGATCCGGGCCTTGGTCTGGTCTATGCCTTCCAGAGCGGCGCCCAAGGCTTCGACGTTTATTCGATGAAAGACGAGAAGTACCTGACGACGGTCAGCATCGGTATGAAAGGACCGACACATAGCGGTGCGGTCGATACCGACAACCACGACGTCTATCTCTACGCCGGTCCGGCCGCGGCGATGTACGTCTACAAGCCGGAGGTACAGTCGGCGATGAACGCGAAGTAACCCTCCGAGACCGCAATCCTCTGCATCCGGCGCGCGCGCTCACGCGCGCCGGATTTTTTTTAGCAGGAACCGACTCAACGGTGAGGTTTACCTAATCTTGCCGGCGTGCTATCGCGTGTCGGGAGAACCGCGAACCGATGATTCCCCGCTATAGCCGGAAGGAAATGAGCGCCATCTGGGCGCCGGAAAACCGTTTCCGCATCTGGTTCGAAATCGAGGCGCATGCGCTCGACGCCATGGCCAAACAGGGCGCGGTGCCGAAATCGGCGGCCAAGGCGCTCCGCGACAAAGGCAAATTCGAGATCGCCCGGATCGACGCGATCGAGCGCGAGACCAAGCACGACGTCATCGCTTTTCTGACCAATCTCGCCGAACACGTCGGCCCCGAGGCGCGGTTCATCCACCAAGGCATGACCTCGTCCGACGTGCTCGACACGTGCCTCGCGGTGCAGCTGACGCAGGCGGCCGATATCCTGCTCGCCGATCTCGACCGGCTGCTGGCGGCGCTCAAGCGGCGCGCGTTCGAATTCAAGAAAACGCTGTGCGTCGGTCGCAGCCATGGCATCCACGCCGAACCGACGACCTTCGGCCTCAAGCTCGCCGGCCATTACGCGCAATTCGCCCGCGGCCGCGAACGGTTGGTGCAGGCGCGCGCCGCGATTGCCACCTGCAAGATCTCGGGCGCCGTCGGCACCTTCGCCAACGTCGCGCCGGAGGTCGAGGAATACGTCGCCAAGAAGCTCGGCCTCGCGCCGGAGCCGATCTCGACCCAGATCGTGCCGCGCGATCGCCACGCCATGTTCTTCGCCACGTTGGGCGTGATCGCCAGCTCGCTCGAGAATTTGGCGCTTGAGATTCGCCATCTTCAGCGCACCGAGGTGCGCGAAGCCGAGGAGTATTTCGCGCCCGGCCAGAAGGGCTCGAGCGCGATGCCGCACAAGCGTAATCCGGTGCTGGCGGAGAACGTCACCGGTCTGGCCCGACTGGTGCGCGGCGCGGTGATGCCGGCGCTCGAGGACGTGGCGCTTTGGCACGAGCGCGACATTTCGCATTCGGCGGTCGAGCGCGTCATCGCGCCCGACACGACGATCGGGCTCGATTTTGCGCTGGCGCGCACGGCCGAGATTATCGAGAAGCTGGTCGTCTACCCCGCGCGCATGCGCGAGAATCTCGACAGCCTCGGCGGCTTGGTGAACTCGCAGCGCGTCTTATTGGCGCTGACCCAGGCCGGGATGAGTCGCGAGGCCGCTTACCAAGCGGTACAGCGCAACGCCATG
>JAGWIH010000309.1 GCA_028866355.1 Alphaproteobacteria bacterium | reverse complement strand
ATGACGTGGTCGCCTTTTGCCGCGCCAACCTGGCGCATTTCAAGGTGCCGCACACGGTCGTGTTCGGCCCGCTGCCGAAAACCTCGACCGGCAAGATCCAAAAATACCTCCTGCGCGAGCAGGCGAAGAGTTTGGCGTCGTGAGCGCCGATTTCTCGCTCGCCGGCAAACGCGCGCTGGTGACGGGTGCGTCGCGCGGCTTGGGGCTGCACTTCGCGCAGGTACTTGCCGAAGCCGGCGCGGATGTGGCGCTACTGGCGCGCGACGCTACTGTGCTCGATAAAGCGGCGGCAGGAATCGCCCGGGCGACGGGCCGGCGCGCGATCGGCGTTGCCGGCGACGTCACCATGGCCGCAAGCGTCCGGGCGGCGTTCGACCGCGTGGAAACAGCGCTCGGTCCGCTTGACATCCTGGTCAACAACGCCGGCATCGCCGTGTCGAAGCCGCTGCCCGAACACGACGAAGCGGATTGGGATCGCGTGCTCGATACCAATCTCAAAGGCGCCTGGCTGGTGGCGCGCGCGTTCGCGGCGCGGCGTATCGCTGACAAGCGCGGCGGTCGTATCGTCAACCTGGCGTCGCTGCTGGCGTTCCGCACCGCGCGCAACGTGCCGGAATACGCGATCGCCAAGGCGGGCGTGGCGCAGCTGACGCGCGTGCTGGCGCTCGAACTCGCGCGACACGGCATCGGCGTCAACGCCTTGGCGCCGGGTTATTTCGAGACCGACATGAATCGCGCGTTCCTGAAAAGCGAGGCGGGGCAGGCGGTGACCGCGCGGATTCCGTTGGGTCGCACCGGAACGGCCGCCGATCTCAATGGCGCGCTGTTGCTGCTGGTTTCGCCGGCCGGCCGCTACATCACCGGGGCCATTATCCCCGTCGATGGCGGCCATCTGGTCGCCTCCATCTGACTTCGGATTCCCGACGGTTCGTCGCGACAAAAGGGCTGGATTGACGTGCTTTCGTCCGCCATCAAATCCGATCGCGAAAGCTAAGGGCGCCTTGGGAAAATTATGAGAAGACTCTGTGGATTATTGGGGATAACAACAGCAGATGGGCGCCGGACGCCGCCGGTTTGACCGCTGGAAGCGTGCCTTGCAGGATGACGCGATGGAGCGAGTCGATGTCGTCGCCGCCAGCGCATTTTATCCGCCGGTGATGGAGGCGCTGACGGCGACCTATGCCGTTCACGCGCTGTACCAGGCGGCCGACCGCGCGGCCTTTTTCGCGCCGCTCAAGGACAAGGTGCGCGGTATCGCGACCTTCACGGACAAGGTCGATGCCGGCTTGATGGACACCTTGCCGCGGCTTGAGATCGTCGCGTCGATGAGCATCGGTCTCGATCACATCGATCTCGCGGCAGCGAAGGCCCGCGGCATCCGCGTTACCAACACGCCCGACGTGCTCACCGACGACGTCGCCGATCTCGCGATCGGATTGATGGTTGCCGTGTCGCGGCGGCTGGTCGTCGCCGACCGTTACGTGCGCGATGGCGGCTGGCTCAAAGGGTCGATGCCGCTGCAAAACAGGCTCGGCGGAACTAAACTCGGTGTCTTGGGCATGGGCCGCATTGGCGCAGCGATCGCCAAGCGCGCCGCTGCGATGAACATGACGGTCGTCTATCACGGGCCGCGGCCGAAACCGGAGGTGCCTTATCGCTTTTACCCGGATCTCGCGGCGATGGCCGCCGATGTCGATTATTTGGTCGTTGCGGTGCCCGGCGGGCCGGCGACGCGACATCTCGTCGATGCGCGGATCATTGCGGCGCTCGGCGCCAAGGGCGCCATCATCAACATCGCGCGCGGTTCGGTCATCGATCAGGCGGCACTGATCGGTGCTTTGGCTGACCATAAGCTGGCGGGGGCGGGGCTTGACGTCTTCGAGGATGAGCCGCGCGTGCCCGAAGCGCTGACGCGGCTCGATTCGGCGGTGCTAACGCCGCATGTTGGCAGCGCGACGCATGCGACTCGGCTGGCCATGGGACGGCTGATGCTGGACAACCTCGCGGCGCATTTCGCCGGCAAGCCGCTGTTGACGCCAGTCGCCTAGACCGCCGGCAGCCGATCGGGCGCGGTGCCGATGCGGGCCGGCGGCGAGCCGGTGTTGCGCGCCATGCGGCTTCCCATCAGCCCGATGCCGAGGAACGCCACCTTGCCGGTGGATTGTTTCATTTATTTCTTCTATATCAGTAAGTTAGGCCGCAATAATGGATGTGAGCAACGAGCATCATTAACCAAAAACTAACCATTCCGAACCGAGTCTCAGGCGGCCGGCCAGAACGGCCGACGGTTCGGAGGGGAGAATCCCGATGCACGATACGACGATGGCGCGACTCGATCCGGCGTGGAAACCGTGGTCGGTGCCGCGCGTGAACAAGCGCCCGAATTCGGCGCAAGCGGTCGCTGGCGTGAGCTTGATCGAGCGGTTGATCGCGTGGCGCCGGCCGACGGCGTTCCAGCGTTGCCTCGCCATTCACATCCTCAACACCACCGAATCGGTCAACGACGCCGCGCCGGCGATCGACGCCGCCTGAGCAAGCCGAGTCGCGGTTAGGCGTCGGCGTGCTGGCGGAGCCGCATTTGCGGCCGGCCAGTGCCGTCAACAAAGCCGCCGCGCTCGAGCGTCGTGACAATGTCGACGAAATGCGCGGCCGTGCCCGGACGGCCGGCGCCTTCGAGCCAATT
>JAGWIH010000308.1 GCA_028866355.1 Alphaproteobacteria bacterium | reverse complement strand
GCTTCGTGCGAAACCCGTCTGGTGACGCACCGCCGCAATCTGATTCCGGCGCGGGCGCGGACGCTGCCGCCGCGCGGCCAGGTCGAGCTTTTCGTCAAGATGGCGGAGACCGTGAATGCCACGGTGGCGCGGGTCAAACGCGCGGACGACGTGCCGGCGGCGATTGCCGATTACCTGAGCCGTCTCAACCTGCCGGCGCGGCTGGTGCGCGCGCCCGATCCGGTGCTCGATGCGCTGCCGTGGAACGAGCGGCCGCTGCTCGAAACAAGGCGCGGCGTCGCTGCGGACGCCGACCCGGTTGGTGTTACGGCCTGTTTCGCCGCCATCGCCGAGACCGGCACGCTGATGCTGCATTCCGGCGCCGCCGGCCCGACGCGCAACAATTTTCTGCCCGACACGCATATCGTCATGGTGCGCGCCAGTCAGGTGGTCGCGGCTTACGAGGACGGTTGGGACCGCTTGCGCGCCGCGCGCAGCCGCGACGGCGCATTTGCAATGCCGCGCACGGTCAACTTCATCACCGGCCCGTCGCGCACCGCCGACATCGAGCAGAAGATCGAGCTCGGCGCGCACGGGCCGCGCCGGCTGCATATCGTCCTGATCGACGATGGCGAAGCAGCTTAAGGAGGAAGATCGGTCGGTTTGGCGCGCCGCGATGCGCGGTGTTAAGCCGCTGCGGCTCACGCCGAAAGCGCCGGAAGAGCCGTCCGCATCGCGTGCCATACCGTCGCCGGTCAATGTCGAATGGCGTCGCGACGACGCGAAAACCGGTGCAGCGCCCGGCACCATCGACCGCCGCACGCTGACGCGCATCAAGCGCGGCGAACGCGCGATCGACGCGCGTTTGGACCTGCACGGCCTGACGCAGGAGGCGGCGCATCGCGCGCTGGCGCGTTTCATCGCGACCACCGCGGCCGACGGCGCGCGCCTGGCACTGGTGATCACGGGCAAAGGGCGCAGCGGCGAAGGGATCTTGCGCGCCGCGGTGCCGCGCTGGCTCGCCGAGCCGGCGCTGCGCGCGCGCATCGTGGCGGTGACGCCAGCCGCCGCCAATCATGGCGGCGCCGGCGCGCTCTATGTGTTGCTGCGCCGGCCGCGATCATGACGCCGTTCGGCAACAAGCTGCGCGCCATCCGCGCCGAACGCGGCATCCGTCTCAAGGACATGGCCGCCACCCTCGGCGTCTCGGCGGCCTATCTCTCGGCGCTCGAACACGGACGCCGCGGCCGGCCGACGCATGCGATGGTGGTGTCGATCTGCGCCCAGCTCGGCATCATCTGGGACGAAGCCGACGAATTGATGCGCTTGGCGCGCATCTCGCATCCGCGCATCACCGTCGACACCGCCGGCCTGTCGGCCGAAGCGACCGAGCTGGCGAACCTTCTCGCCGAACGCATCCGCAAATTGCCGCCGGCACGTGTCACGCGGCTGCTCGAGTTGATCAAGTCGGCGCCGACGTCGCCGTCCCGGCGCCGGCGGACCGTGAACGGACGCTGACCTAACGGCTCCGGCTTTCCCCTAAAAGGTCACCGGAGAATCGGGAGAATGGCGGAAAACGGTTGTTTTGCGACCCCGCCGCACCGCAAAGTTTTTTGCCCAATCTGCGGTTCGCGCGCCTTCGATCGCCAACGATCCTGCCCTCGACGCTGATTGACGCCGCCGCCGTGGACGTGCACGGCACTCGACGCTTGGAGACCTCGCTTGGCAATTGGCACCGTGAAGTGGTTCAACGCACAAAAAGGTTACGGATTCATTCGCCCCCAGGACGGCGGCAAGGACGTTTTCGTCCACATTTCGGCGGTGGAACGCGCCGGGTTGGGCGCGCTGAACGAAGGGCAAAAGCTTCGCTACGAGATCGCGCGCGATCGCGGCAAGGATGCCGCCGCCAACCTCGCGCCCGCCGAATAACAGGCTCTGGACCGGCCCCCCGATTTCGGCCGGCTCTCAAAGGACGTTCCGCTCCCCCGGAACGTCCTTTTTCTTTGCGCCGGCCGCGTGCTCTAGAGAATGAACTTCGACAGATCGGCGTTCTTGGCGAGCGATCCCACGCGCGTGCGCACGTAGTCGCGGTCGATCGTCACCACCGTGCCGGGCGGCTGATCCGATGCGGTATAGCTCGCCTCTTCCAAGAGACGCTCGAGCACGGTGTGCAACCGCCGCGCGCCGATATTCTCGACGCTGGTGTTGATCTCTTCGGCCAGCGCCGCGATCTCGTCGATCGCTTCCGACTTGAAATCGAGCGTGACGTTCTCCGTCGCCAGCAGCGCCTTGTATTGCTTGATCAGGCTGGCTTCCGGCTCCGTCAAAATGCGCCGGAAATCGTCGCGCGTCAGCGGTTGAAGCTCGACGCGGATCGGCAACCGCCCTTGCAGCTCGGGCAGCAGGTCCGACGGCTTCGCCAGATGGAACGCGCCCGAGGCGATGAACAGGATATGGTCGGTCTTCACCGAGCCGTGCTTGGTCGCCACCGTCGTGCCTTCGATCAACGGCAAGAGGTCGCGCTGCACGCCTTCGCGGCTGACGTCGCCGCCCATGCGCTCGCCGCTGCGGCCGGCGATCTTGTCGAGCTCGTCGATGAAGACGATGCCGTTCTGCTCCGCGGCGGCGATCGCTTCCTTCGTGACCTTTTCCTGGTCCAAGAGCTTGTCGCTTTCCTCGCGCAGCAGCGCCGGCTGCGCCTCGGCGACGGTCATGCGTCGCGG
>JAGWIH010000307.1 GCA_028866355.1 Alphaproteobacteria bacterium | reverse complement strand
GGGCCGGTCCGTCCCCAATACTTTTCAGGGACCGGCGGCACCGGCGAGCCGTCGTGCAGCATGGCCAGCGCCGCCTGATCGAGCAGCGGATTGCCCGAACCCTTGGTGATCCAGGCGCCCGTGACCGTGCCGTCATGAGCGAGGGTGAACGCCACCATCACGGTGCCCTCTTGTTTCTTCTTTAGCGCATCGTCGGGGTAATGCTTGTAGCGTTCGAGGTGACGGCGCACGCGATCGAGGTAGTCGTCGGGTGAACCCGTGCCGTTACCGGGACCGCCCGGACCTTGGCTCACGCCGAAGTTACCGTTACCGGCGCTGCCGACGCCTTCCATACCCGTGCCCAATGCGGCCGGTGCGCCTGTTGTCGCGACGGTTGTCGGCGCTGCCGATTGCACCGGGGCTGCCAACGGCGTGGCGGTCACAGTCGGCGCGGGGTTGTGCGCCGGCTTCGGCGCTGGCGCGGCCGTCGGCTGAGCAACGCGCTGCTGCTGCGCTGCCTGATGTTGGTGAGGCTTGGGCGGCGCGGTTTCGACGTGGGTCACCGTCGGCGACGGTTTCGGTGTCGGCAGAGGCGGCGTGGTATCGCTCGTCAGGGGAGTGACGTCGCTCGGCGCGGCATGTGCGGGGCTGCTTGCAACCTGCGGCGCCGCGGCGTCTTTTTCGCCTGCCAGCCGGGCTTGCCCACCGCTTCCGCCGGGCGAACCCGCGCCGCCGCCGGTGCCTTCGAATTTGACCGTGACCGGCGGGAAAACAACCTCTTGCGGCGGCGGAACGCGCCAAAGCCCGAGCAGCAGGGCGAGGATCAACCCATGCAAAAGCACAGAATCGGCAATGCTGCGCCACAGGCGCTTGCGATCCTTCCGGTCACGGAATTGATCCGCCGGTTCAGGCGTTATCGGGGTGTAGACGCCCTCGGTCGCCACGGCCATCGGTTGAGTAAAGAACTTCAATAGACGACATGGCGGCGGATGCCAAGTGAATCAACAGGCTGGCGGAAACGTGGTAGTTGGCTGAAAGCGGGCGGAGCCGAACGTGATCGTGATGACAGCGGACCAAACGTTGACGGTGCGACCAGCGCGACAGCTTGGCGGCTTTTTGACCGCCGGCTCATGCGTGCTGGCGCTCGTCGCGTTGGTCGCCTTCGCGGTCGCGCCAGCCGGATGGCGCTTTGGTCTTTGGTATTACACAGTCGCGTTCGCGATCATGCGCTACGCGGCTTACATCGCGCTGCTCGCGGCGGCATTTTCGATCGTCACATTGGTGGGATGGCTGTGCCTGTCGCCGTGGCGTCGCGTCGCTGCGTTCGCCGCATTGGCGGTCGCGACCGTCGTCGTCTATGTGCCGTGGCACTATGCGCAACTGGCCGCAGCGACGCCGCCGATCCACGACATCACGACCGATACTGTCAATCCGCCGCCGTTTTGGGCAGTGCTGCCGTCGCGCGCCGAAGAGAATGCCAATCCGGTCGAATACGGCGGGGCTGCGGTGGCGAAATTGCAATACATCTACTATCCGCAAATCGCGCCAGTGGTCACGACGCTGCCGCCGCGCGCGGCGTTTGCGGCCGCCTTGGCGACGGCGCAATCGATGCCCGACTGGATCGACGTGATCGCCGAGCCCGAAGCTTGGCGCATCGAGGCCAGCCAAGAATCGTTCTGGATGCGCTTTACCGACGATGTTTCGATCCGGGTCTCGTCGGATGGTAAAGGCAGTCGCATCGACGTGCGCTCCTTATCGCGGCAGGGCCGTGGCGATTTCGGTGTCAACGCTGCCCGCGTCATCGCCTATCTCGACGCGCTCAAGGCGCGTCTCGCGCCGACCGCACACTAAGCGCGGCCCGATTGCGGCCGGCAATCGCGTGTGGCAAGTTTGCCGCCCTTCCGCACGCTCAATTCCGCGCGTTACGAACGAAAGGACGGCGTCGTCATGAAATTGCTGCGCTTCGGCCCGGCGGGCCACGAGAAGCCGGGTTTGCTCGACAAGAACGGGCAGGTCCGCGATCTCTCCGGCGTCGTCGCCGACATTGGGCCGGACCAGCTCGCGCCCGCCGCTCTCGATAAGCTGCGCAAGCTCGATCCGAGCAAGCTGCCAATAATATCCGGCAATCCGCGCCTCGGGCCGCCGGTTGCCAACGTTCCCAAGATCATCGCCGTCGGCCTCAACTACATCGATCACGCCAACGAAGCGACGATGAAGATCCCGACCGAGCCGGTGTTGTTCATGAAGACGGTCACGTCTTACGCCGGTCCGAATGACGACGTCGTGCTGCCCAAGAACTCGACCAAGGGCGATTGGGAGGTCGAACTTGGCATCTTCATCGGCACCAAGGCGCAGTATGTTTCCAAGCAGGACGCGTTGAAGCACGTGGCCGGCTACACCATCGTCAACGACGTTTCGGAGCGGAATTTTCAGCTCGAACGCGGTCCGCAATGGATGAAGGGCAAGGGTTGCGATACGTTCTGTCCCACTGGGCCGTGGCTGGTGACGCCGGACGAGGTCGCCGATCCTCAGAATCTCGAAGTGATGTGCGAGGTCAGCGGCCAGGTGATGCAGAAAGCGTCCACAAAGGACATGATTTTCGACTGTGCCACCATCATCAGCTACACCAGCGAATTCATGACCCTGATGCCGGGCGATCTGATCGCCACCGGCACGCCGTCGGGCGTCGGGCTCGGGCGCGGTCGATTCCTCAAGCCGGGCGA